>NZ_JQKH01000008.1 GCF_000745955.1 Alysiella crassa DSM 2578
GTTAAAATGGAAAAGTTGTTTGCGATTCTGGCAGTTACATTGGCTTGGGCTTATGTTATCGGGCGTTGGCAACATGCGCTTAATCCAATTAAGCCTAAATCTCATGAACGTTTATCGCAAGGTATTTTTCGTGTTGGTTTAGAGCAGCTTGCCAAAGCTGCCATGTTGATGATGGCAACTTTGGACTATTTTTCAAACCCAAAACAGGTCGTCCGATTTTTTGTCGTGTACTGAAAGGCAGCCTGAATATTCTAGGGGCAAATTAACAACAATCCATCGTAAAAAACGCTTTATCAAACGCCAAATTTTTCAAATCATTGGGGTGGATAAAGAAATTGCCCACACCGCAATCGCCCCACAAAATATCCACGCCTTCATTATAAGTTCCCCAATCGCTAACCAATTGGAATAACAGCACATAATCTTTCAAATCATACGAGCCATAACCGCGCACATCGTCTTGCGTGAAATACGGATAACCGCCTACGCGATGTTGTTCGCTGTTTGAAAATTCATCATATTTATCGTGTAAATCCCATTCGTAATCATCGTCTTCGGATTTTTCGTCCAAAAAATCAAATAATTCAGGCACCACTTCTCCAAAAGCAAAATCATGTTGCGTAATCGGCTGTGGCGTGGCAGCCTGAAAATGAATTTGGTAACTGTGATTAGGCGGAAACGGTACGCCAGAATCAGTTTCATCAAATTGAACAAAATCAAAATCTTGTTGAAATTCATCTGCGTTTTCAATCACATCGGCATGGTAAATCAATTTGTAGCGCGAATTGTCTGTGTAGTCATCAAAATTGATGCCGTAACAATCGTCTTTGCCGTCAATGAAAAACTGCAAAATGCCCTTGCTCGGAAAATCGGGCAAGGCGGGCATTTGCGCGAAATTGATTTGCGCCAAAAAGAACAAAGGTTCGCCATCAGGATTGTTTGGATAAGCAAAATCGCGTGGTAAATAAGGCTTGCCGCCCACTTTGCTGTCCCAAAGTTGCGTGGGCGTGGCGGTCAGCGTGAATGGTGCGCTGGGCTTGCAACTGGCAATGATTTCATCGGCAAAATCTTGAAATTCAACAGGAATATTTAATGACATAATGGGCTTTCTGTTTTTTGGGGTTAAATTCGGCAACATTTTGTGCTTGCCAACCATTTTATTCCCTCTCCTGTGGGAGAGGGTTAGGGAGAGGGCAAAATGGGCAATGCTCAACAGTTTTTCCCTCTCCCCAGCCCTCTCCCAAAGGAGAGGGAGCAAGTTTCAGGCAGCCTGAAACCTTTGCAAAACCCACTTGCAAGCTGACGTAGGGGCGGATTTCATATCCGCCCTTTTTTCAATTTATTGATAAGAATGAAAATTTCTGCGAACCTAAACGGGGCAGATATGAAATCTGCCCCTACAAACCGAGTTTTGCAAAGGTTTCAGCCTGCATTATTTAGGCAAAACTTTCAAATCAGGATAAGCCTTTTGAATCACAGACTTAAATATCGGCTGATATTGCAGATAATACCATTTCCCATCATTTTCTTTAATCGCAATCAAATTTCCTTTAATTTCAAGACCATTGAGACGTGTGGTGGTCGGAAGCAACACATAATCGCGCCCCGTTTTGGATTTCAAAACCCTTTGTTTTTTCCAATGGATAACATAATCCAAGCTGGCATTTAATTCTTTGGCATCTCTGGCGGTTTCTTCGCCTTGTTTCAACATTTCTTGTTTGATTTTTGAAATGGGCGTGTTGGTTTCTTTTGACAAAGTATCAAAAAAAGCCTGTGGCATCATTGGCATAATGGATTTAACATCGTGTTTGAGCGTGGCGACTTTCATTTTGGCGACATCAGCGCGAATGGTTTTCTCGTCTTGTTCGTCATAAGCAAATGAAAGGGCAGGACTTGCCAAGAATGCCACCAAAACCATTGAAGATAAAAACGATTTCGTTTTCATAAAAATTTCCCCAATCAGAAAAATTTGCATTTCAGGCAGCCTGAAAAGCTGTACAAAACTTTTCAGGCTGCCTGAATTTCATTTTAAATCAAATACAAATCATTGAAATCACAACGCATCAATTACCGCATTCAATTTCGCGCTTGGGCGCATGGCTTGGGCAACTTTGTCGGCATCAACAAAATAATAGCCGTTCAAATCCACCGCTTTACCTGCGCCGCTTGCCAATTCCGCCAAAATTTCGCTTTCTTGGCTGGCTAATTTTTCGGCTACTGGCGCAAAAGTCGCTTTCAAATCCGCGTCTTTGTCTTGCGCTGCCAGAGCTTGCGCCCAATACAAAGCGATGTAGAAATGGCTGCCGCGATTGTCCAATTCACCCGCTTTGCGTTTGGGCGATTTGTCGTTCAACAACAATTGCTCGGTTGCTGCATCCAAAGTGTCCGCCAAAACCTGCGCTTTGGCATTGCCTTCGCGTTGCGCCAAATGCTCCAACGACACCGCCAACGCCAAAAATTCGCCCAAAGAATCCCAACGCAAATGGTTTTCTTCGTTGAATTGCTGAACGTGTTTGGGGGCAGAACCGCCTGCGCCTGTTTCAAACATGCCACCGCCGTTCATCAAAGGCACGATGGACAACATTTTGGCAGACGTACCCAATTCCAAAATCGGGAACAAATCCGTGTTGTAATCGCGCAAAACATTGCCCGTTACGGAAATGGTGTCCAAGCCGTCTTTCATGCGTTTCAGGCTGGCTGAACACGCTTGTTCTGGTGCCAAAATGCTGATTTCCAAACCATTTGTATCCAAATCCGCCAAATAAGTTTTCACTTTTTGAATCAATTCGGCATCGTGGGCGCGGTTTTCGTCCAACCAGAAAATCGCTGGCGTGTTGCTCAAACGCGCACGGTTTACCGCCAACTGAACCCAGTCTTTGATGGGTGCGTCTTTGGTTTGGCAAGCGCGCCAAATGTCGCCTGCTTCCACTTCGTGTGAAGTCAAAACGGTGCCGTTTTCGGTAACGATTTCCACTTTGCCATCGGTTTGAATTTCAAAGGTTTTGTCATGCGAACCGTATTCTTCGGCTTTTTGTGCCATCAAGCCCACGTTTGGCACAGAACCCATGGTTGTGGGGTCAAACGCGCCATTTTCTTTACAGAAATTGATGGTCGCGGTGTAAATGCCCGCATAAGAGCTGTCTGGAATAACAGCTTTGGTATCAATGGCTTTGCCGTTTTTGTCCCACATGCGACCGCTATTCCGAATCATGGCAGGCATGGACGCGTCCACAATCACATCGCTGGGAACGTGCAAATTGGTAATGCCTTTGTCGGAATCCACCATCGCCAAATCGGGGTTTTGGGCATACACTTCGGCAATTTTGGCTTCAATGGCTTGACGGGTTTCAGAATCCAATTTTTCCAATCCAGCCAACAAGTTACCAAAACCATTATTCACATTCACGCCAATTTCAGCCAGCTTGTCGCCAAATTGTTCAAACACAGGCGCGAAAAACACTTTAACCGCATGACCGAAAATAATCGGGTCGGACACTTTCATCATGGTCGCTTTCATGTGCAATGAAAACAGAACACCTTGATTTTTCGCGTCTTTCACTTGTTCTTGCAAGAAAGCAATCAGGGCTTTTTTGCTCATATAAGTTGCGTCAATAATCTCGCCAGCCAATAATTTCAAAGGCTTACGCAATTCGCTTTGTTTGCCCGATTTGTCGGTGAAGACAAATTTAACGGTGGTAGGCTCTTGAACGGTAACGGATTTTTCATTGTGGAAGAAATCACCCGATGACATGGTGGCAATGTGCGATTTGCTGTCAGCAGACCATGCACCCATGCTGTGTGGGTATTTTTTGGCGAAATTTTTCACGGCTTTGGGGGCGCGGCGGTCGGAGTTGCCTTCGCGCAAAACGGGGTTCACGGCTGAACCTTTAATGCGGTCGTAGCGTGCTTGAATGTCTTTTTCTTCGTCCGTTTGTGGATTGCTGGGGTAATTGGGAACGGCATAACCTTTTGATTGCAATTCAGAAATGGCTGCATTCAACTGGGGCATGGACGCGGAAATATTGGGCAATTTAATCACATTGGCTTCGGGTTGCAAAACGTATTCGCCCAACTGTGCCAATGCATCAGGAATGCGTTGATTCTCTTGTAAAAATTCAGGAAACACCGCCAAAATGCGACCTGCCAGCGAAATGTCTGCCAATTCAAACTGCACATCGGCGTGTTTGCCAAAGGCGCGGATAATCGGCAAAAACGATTGGGTTGCCAACGCTGGGGCTTCATCGGTGTGGGTGTAGATGATGGTACTCATATTCAAACTCCTAATATTAAATGGGATTTTTCTTTTTCAGGCTGCCTGAAAACAGACAACGCTTGCGAATTATGGCATAAATTAACCTAAATTTGCAGAGAAAATTCAGTCAGGCTGCCTGAAATATTTTTTGCTTAGGGGCTAATGACAATTTGGGCGCGAGCTTGGTTTTGCAGATAAATTCGTTCAATTCAAGGCGAAAATGTGAGCCAATGCCGTCCATTGGCGAGTATTTTCAACGCAGAATGGGACGAATTTAGCGCAAAATCCAACCGCGAACAAATTGTCATTAGCCCCTAATGAAACGGTTGGGCTTTTTTGTATTTGACTGACTTTTTCCGTAGATACAGATTTTTTAAATTAGACAATTTGTCCAATTCAGGCAGTCTGAAAATAAAATTAGACAAATTTTCAGGCTGCCTTATTGCCAAAATGTCCAAAATCCGTATAATCCGCATTCATCAAAATCAATTGGACAAACCAATATTATGCAGCTAGACATAGACAAACTCGTGGATTATTTTGGCGGCGTGAATGCGCTCGCCGAAGCCTTAAAGCAACACGACCCACTCAATGCCCCCAGTACCGCCGCCATTTATAAATGGCGTACACGCGGTTCGGTGCCAATCAATCAGTTGCAAAAATTAAGCGAATTGGCACAGGCGCAAGGCAAGTATTTAGATTTAAATCAATTTACCAAACAAAATGAATGGAATATGCTCATGAACACCACAAACCGCGTTATTATTTTTGACACCACCCTGCGCGATGGCGAACAATCCCCTGGCGCAGCAATGACAAAAGAAGAAAAAGTCCGCATTGCCCGCCAATTGGAAAAAATGGGCGTGGACGTGATTGAAGCAGGTTTTGCCGCCGCCAGCGAAGGCGACTGGGCGGCGGTAAACGAAATTGCACAAACCATTAAAAATTCAACGGTTTGCTCATTGTGCCGTGCGGTGGAACGCGATATTCGCCGCGCTGGTGAAGCCCTTGCGCCTGCCGCCAAACGCCGCATTCACACTTTTATTGCCACCAGCCCCATTCACATGGAGCATAAATTGAAAATGCAGCCTGCACAAGTGATTGAAAACGCTGTAAAAGCTGTGAAAATTGCCAAAGAATACACCGATGATGTGGAATTTTCTTGTGAAGACGCATTGCGTTCCGAAATTGATTTCTTGGCGGAAATTTGCGGTAAAGTGATTGAAGCGGGCGCGACCACAATTAATATTCCCGACACGGTGGGCTATTCCATTCCGCACAAAACGGAAGCGTTTTTTCGCGAATTGATTGCCAAAACACCGAATAGCGACAAAGTGATTTGGTCGGCGCATTGCCACAATGATTTGGGTTTGGCGGTGGCGAATTCTTTGGCGGCGTTGCAAGGTGGGGCACGTCAAGTGGAATGCACGGTAAACGGTTTGGGCGAGCGCGCGGGCAATGCGGCGATTGAAGAAATTGTGATGGCATTGAAAGTGCGCCACGATGTGTTTGGCTTGGAAACGGGCATTGACACCACGCAAATTGTTGCCGCGTCTAAACTGGTTTCCACGGTTACAGGCTACCCTGTGCAGCCGAATAAAGCGGTGGTGGGGGCAAACGCGTTTTCACACGAATCAGGCATTCACCAAGATGGTGTGTTGAAGCACCGTGAAACTTATGAAATTATGTCTGCAGAATCAGTAGGTTGGGCAACCAATCGTTTGACTTTGGGCAAATTATCGGGTCGCAATGCCTTCAAAACCAAATTGGCGGATTTGGGCATTGAATTGGACAGCGAGGAAGCCTTGAATGCGGCGTTTGCGCGTTTCAAAGAATTGGCGGACAAAAAACGTGAGATTTTTGATGAAGATTTGCACGCGCTGGTGTCGGACGAGATGTCGCATTTGTCAGATGACCGCTATAAATTTGTTTCACAACATATTGTTACGGAAACAGGCGAATCGCCACGTGCTGAAATTGTGTTCAACGTAGATGGCACGGAACATCGCGCTCAAGCGACGGGTTCGGGTCCTGTGGACGCGATTTTTAAAGCGATTGAAAGCGTGGCGCAATCAGGCGCGACTTTGCAAATTTATTCGGTGAACGCGGTTACGGAAGGCACGGAAAGTCAAGGCGAAACCAGCGTGCGTTTGGCAAAAGATGGGCGTGTGGTCAATGGTCAAGGCGCGGACACCGATGTGTTGGTGGCGACCAGCAAGGCGTATTTGTCGGCGTTGTCCAAATTGTCCAATCAAGTTGAGCGGATTAAGGCGCAAGGCAATACGATTTAATGTTCAGGCTGCCTGAAAATTGGGGCGAATCATTTGGTTCGCCCCAATTTTGATTGTTCAGGCAGCCTGAACACGCGTTTTGCGCCACATCGCCCACAAAAACACCGCCACGCCTGCCCACACCCACGCGTAACCAATCAAACGGTTCATGTCCATTTGCTCACGAAACAGAATCAAGCCGCACAGCATTTGCAAAGTCGGCGACACATATTGCAACATACCCAATAAAGACAGGGAAATCCGTTTTGCCGCGCCATTGAATAATAAGAGCGGAATAGTGGTCGCCGCGCCCGAACCGAGCAAAACGGCGGTTTGCAAACCATTCAGTTCCGCAAAAATCAGGCTGCCTGAAACGCCACACCACGCCAAATACGCCAGCGCAAACGGCAACAGCAAAACCGTTTCTAAAGTCAAACCCACCAGCGCGTCCATAGGCGCGAGTTTGCGTATCATCGCGTACAAGCCAAAACTGCCCGCCAGCAAAATGGCAATCCATGGAAATTGTCCGCCCAAAATCGCCAGCCACACCACGCCTATTGCTGCCAAAATCAACGCGAAACTTTGTAAACGATTCATCTGCTCTTTGAATACCAGCCAGCCTAAAAATATATTAAACAATGGGTTAATAAAATAACCCAAGCTCGCATCCACCACGCGATGATGGACAATCGCCCACAAATACACCAGCCAATTCACGCCTATCAGCAGCGATGACAGAAAATAAATCCCCAATAATTTAGGCTGCCTGAAAGCCGTCCACATCACCTGATGTTGCCGATAAATCAACAATAAAATCAAGGAAAACACCGCCGACCACGCCACACGGTTCGCCAAAATCTGTTCGGCAGGCATGGCGGATTGATTGATGGGATACCAGTAAATCGGGAATGTCCCCCAAATCAAAAAACAACCCAACGCATAGAACAAACCCGTGCGTTGGGGATTGGTTTGTGTCGTCATGATTTTCCAGTCAATGAATTATCGGGTTGAATAAATCGCCATTCGCCCGCTTCCAAATCCTGCGTATCCCAATCACCGAAACGCTCGCGGTGCAAGGCTTCCACGCGGTTGCCCGCCGCCGCCACCATGCGTTTGACTTGATGGTATTTGCCTTCCACGATGGTTAAAATCAGCGTGTGTTCATCGCGCAATTCGGCGTGTTCGGCGGCAATGGTTTCATTGTCATCGTGTAATAATACGCCTGTTTTCAAAGTGTTACACAATTCATGGTCTGCTGCGTGTTTTAGGGTAACGCGGTAGATTTTGGCGACTTTGTGTTTGGGCGAAGTCATTTTGTGGTTGAATTGCCCGTCATTGGTGATGAGCAACACGCCTGTGGTGTCCGCATCCAGCCGCCCAATCGCTTGAATATCGGTGGCGCGTAAATGTTCGGGAAACAGGGTAAACACGCTGGGATAATCGCGCGGTTTATGCGAAGTTTCGTAATCCTTTGGTTTATTAAGTAAAATATAATAATAGGGTAGGGGAATAATCACCGCGTCTTCGCCATTAATCACCAAAGTTTGCACATTATCAGGTTGAATTTCGGCTTTCTCGTTATCCCAAATTTCGCCATTGATTTCAATCAGTTGATTTTTGATTAACCATTGGCAGGATTTGCGGCTGGCTATGCCCTGTGCTTGTAAATATTTGAGTAGGTTCATATTTTTCATTTTGATGCTTATTTTTCAGGCTGCCTTTAGTATATACAAAAAAATAAAAAGAAGGCAGCCTGAAAATTTATTCTACATGGTTACGCAAAAACACCCATTCATTTTCCGAACTGGCTGCCGCATTAAACGCATAACCTTCCAAATCAAATTGTTTCAATAATTCAACGTCTTCAATCGCATTTTGCGCCGCATAACGCACCATCAAGCCACGCGCCCGTTTCGCATAGAAACTCACCACTTTATAATTTGCGCCATTTTTGCCGTCTTTAAACACAGGTGTGATAATCCGCGCATTCAAATTGGCAGGCTGAATTACTTTAAAATATTCCTGCGAAGCCAAATTCACCACAATATCGTCTTCCGAACAACCCAAAGTGAAATTCAAACGCGTGGTAACGCGCTCGCCCCAAAATTCATACAAATTTTTGCCGCGCGAATTGGGCAATGCCGTCCCCATTTCCAAACGATAGGGCTGAATCAAATCCAAAGGACGCACAATGCCATACAGCCCCGACAAAATCCGCACATGATTGTGGATGTAGCTGATTTCATTTTCATTTCTGTTATACGCGTCAATGCCTTCGTACACATCGCCATTAAACATATAAATGGCTTGTTTCGCATTATCGGGCGTGAACGGTGCTTGCCACGCCGCATTGCGTTCTGCGTTTTGCAGCGCGAGTTTGTCGGAAATGTGCATTAATTCAGCCAGTTGCTGCGGCGCGAGTGGGCGCAAATCGTTCATCAATAATTCGGCTTGGTCAAGCAGAGGCGGCTGTGAGTAAATTTTCGGCGTGAAATCACGCGTTTCGTTTAAATTTTTGGCGGGGGAGAGCAGGAAATACATGATTTTTTTACCTATTATTGAGTGGGTTAATTTTTTTTCAGGCTGCCTTTGGGTTTACGATAAAAATATTTAGATTACCTGAACTCTGTCCCCTCCTACGCTGGCGGAGGTTAGGGTGGGGGTGGCTCTTTGATTTTCAATGAAATTAATTTGCTCTACTGATTTTCCCCCACCCTAGCCCTCCCCCGTTGGAGACGGGGGAGGGGACAGATTTGTGGCAAAATTTAAAATTCTCGTGTACTGAAAGGCTGCCTGAAAATGATGTTTTGCCTTTATGATTGTTCGGGGCGGAACTCTTTTTTCAGCCGCACATACAAAGTACGCGTGGCGATGGCGATGGTTTCATTGTTTTTATCAAACACGCGCACGGTAAACACGGGCAAATGCTTTTCGCCATCGGCGGTGGCAGACAAAATCGCGTCAATTTCTTCGCGGCTGATTTGGCAATCCAAATACACTTCGCCTTGCGCCGATTTGATGAAATCAATGTGGGCTTCTTTGTCCCACACATAATGTTTTTGTCCAAACAAGCAGTTACACATCATCGCGTAAATGGGGTCGGTCATGGCAAACAGGCTGCCACCAAATTGTGTGCCATGTGAATTTTTGGTGTTGTACCAATTTTTCAGCGTGGCGCGGCAATGGGTGTAATCTTCTGATAAATAAGTGATTCTAATCCCTGTGAAAAACAAGGGCGCCCACAAATTCAAACGATGGCGCAAACGATTGGCGGTTTTGGGTAATTTTTTGGGTAAGGGAAGCATGTGTTATCCTAATGTTTTTATTTTAAAAATAGATTTTCAGGCTGCCTGAAAGTAAGCGATAAATCAATGTAGGGTGCGTATGACACACCGAATTTTAGGTGTTGGTAAAAAATGGTGTACTTAATAAAGGCAGCCTGAAAAATTACTCATCAGCTAACGTATTGGTTTCAAAAAATAAATGCTCCAGCGTAAACGCATTACCAGCCGTGTCGCGCAATTCGCCGTTTGCTGCGCCATGTTTGATGACCAGCAAATTCAGGCAGCCTGCAATATTCAGCACCAAACCTGCTTCCGCGCCACTTGCGTCCACCACTTCCGCGCCAGCCGTTTGCGCCACAGTGCTACGCGCCACCGCCAAACCACGTTTCACTTGCCCACGATATTGGGCGCGCGCAATGATTTCCTGTCCTGGGTAGCAGCCTTTGCGGAAATGCACGCCGCCGATGGTGTGTTGGTTCAACATTTGCGCCACGCAAGTTTCGCTGGTGGCGGCGTGAATCCAAGCATAGCCACTTGAAATTTCATGGATATTCCATACTTCTTCGGCGTGTGGATGGTATTCGGGCAACGTGTTTTGTGGTGCGATTTTCAGGCTGCCTGCATGGGGCAACACGATTTCGCCCACATCATTCATATTCAAAACCAAATGCGGTTCGCTGGGATAAACAGGCGGTGCATTTTCTTGCAGGCTGCCTGAAACGCCCCAATCCGCCAAAATATCCAATTGCACTTTGGCGCGTAACACAAACATTTTCAAGCGTTTAACTACTTTTTCCGCCACATCAGCCGCCAAAGCCAACATCAATTCATCGCCCGTATTCAGCACCAACATATTGGCAATCACGCGACCTTTGGGCGTGTTGTAGGTGGCGTAACAGGCTTGATTTTTCGCTAAATTTTTGATGTCATTGGACAATTGATTGTGCAAAAACTCATGACGGTCATCGCCCGACACGCGAATCACGCCAAAAAAGGGGAGTAGGGTGTGCATAGAGTGTCCTTATTTTTCTGAATCAGTGAAACGCGCTTATTTTACACGGCTTTTCCTGTTGAAAAAACTGCACACCCGCATCTCATTTGAATCATAAAAAATTTAATCCATTCTTTTTCAGGCAGTCTGAACATTGTGTGGGCGTGAATTTGATTTTGTTGATAAAAGTGTTGCGTGTTACGCCCAAATTTTCCTGACTCCACCAAATGGCGCATAGCCAGATTATGCTAATGAATGATACTGGCTATTGGATAAGCCCTCCTTTTTCGCGTACAATAAGACTGTTTGTTAGCACATCTCCCGTGTTGTATAGTGGATTATTTTGTAAACAATGGGGCAATTCTCGTTTAAATCTAATCCATTATAGAAAATAATATTTCTACACTAAAAATCATGGAAGGAAGACTTATGTCTCAAACCTATAACTCAATGACCGACACCGACCCCATTGAAACCCAAGAATGGTTGGATTCACTGGCATCGGTTTTACAAAACGAAGGGGCAGAACGCGCCCATTTTATCTTGGAAAACTTGGTGAAATACACACGCCGCCGTGGCGTACACTTGCCTTTTGACGCAACCACCGCTTATTTGAACACCATTCCCGTAGGTCAAGAAGCCAAATCCCCTGGCAATCACGAATTGGAACACCGCATTCGTGCCGCAATCCGTTGGAACGCGGCAGCCATGGTTTTGCGTGCAGGCAAAAAAGATTTGGAATTGGGCGGACACATTGCGTCTTTCCAATCAGCCGCCACTTTGTATGATGTCGGTTTCAACCACTTTTGGAAAGCCAAAGGCGATGGCGAAGAAGGCGATATGGTGTTTGTACAAGGACACTCCGCCCCAGGCGTGTATGCCCGCGCCTTTATTGAAGGACGTTTGAGCGAAGAACAACTCAATAATTTCCGTCAAGAAATCGGTGGCAACGGCTTATCTTCTTATCCCCACCCCCATTTGATGCCCGATTTTTGGCAATTCCCCACCGTATCCATGGGCTTGGGTCCCTTGATGGCGATTTACCAAGCGCGTTTCTTAAAATATTTGGATTCACGCGGTTTGAGCAAAACCAAAGGTCGCAAAGTATGGTGTTTCTGTGGCGATGGCGAAATGAGCGAACCCGAATCTTTGGGCGCGATTTCATTGGCAGCGCGTGAAGGCTTGGACAATCTGATTTTTGTGATTAACTGTAACTTGCAACGCTTGGACGGCCCTGTTCACGGCAACGGCAAAATCATTCAAGAATTTGAAGGCACATTCCGTGGCGCAGGCTGGAATGTGATTAAAGTGATTTGGGGCAGCAAATGGGACGCACTCTTGGCGCGTGATACCAACAATGCCTTGAAACAACGCATGGAAGAAGTGGTTGATGGCGACTATCAAACCTACAAATCCAAAGACGGTGCTTATGTGCGCGAACATTTCTTCAACACGCCCGAATTGCGCGCCATGGTTGCCAATATGTCGGACGATGAAGTTTGGGCATTGAACCGTGGCGGTCATGACCCACACAAAGTTTACGCGGCTTATCATGAAGCGGTAAACAATCCCGATGGTCGCCCTACCGTGATTTTGGCAAAAACCATCAAAGGCTACGGCATGGGCGCGTCTGGCGAAGGTCAAAACGTGGCACACCAATCCAAAAAAATGGACGTGGCATCTTTGAAACAATTCCGTACCCGTTTCAACATTCAGGTTACGGACGAGCAAATTGACAGTGGCGATTTGCCTTATTTCCGTTTCCCCGAAGACAGCGAAGAAATGCGCTATTTGCGCGAACGCCGCAATGCTTTGGGCGGCTATTTGCCACAACGCAATCCCAATACCGAAGCCTTGCCCATTCCTGCTTTGGAAGCCTTTGACGCGCAACTGCAATCAAGTGGCGAACGTGAGTTTTCTACCACCATGGCATTTGTCCGCATTTTGAATACGTTGTTGAAAGACAAGCAAATTGGCAAACGCATTGTGCCGATTGTGCCTGATGAAAGCCGTACTTTTGGTATGGAAGGCATGTTCCGTCAATATGGCATTTGGAACTTGAAAGGTCAGCTCTACACGCCACAAGACAAAGACCAGTTGATGTTCTACAAAGAATCCATTGACGGTCAAATTTTGCAAGAGGGTATTAATGAACCCGGTGCGATGGCGGACTGGATTGCGGCAGCGACTTCTTACGCGAACAACCGTTACGCCATGATTCCATTCTACATTTACTATTCAATGTTTGGTTTCCAACGCATTGGCGATTTGGCTTGGGCGGCTGGCGACATGCACGCACGCGGTTTCTTGATTGGCGGCACGGCTGGTCGCACCACTTTGAATGGCGAAGGCTTGCAACACGAAGACGGACACAGCCACATTCAAGCGGATTTAATCCCCAACTGTGTGTCTTACGACCCGACTTATCAATATGAGTTGGCGGTGATTGTGCAAGACGGTTTGCGCCGCATGTATGTGGAACAAGAAGATGTGTTCTACTACTTGACCGTGATGAACGAAAACTACAAACACCCTGCCATGCCCCAACGCGCCAATATTGAACGCGATATTTTGAAAGGCATGTATTTGTTCCGCGAAGGCGGTTCAGGCAGCCTGAAAGTGCAGTTGATGGGTTCGGGCGTGATTTTGGAAGAAGTGATTCACGCTGCCGATTTATTGAAAAACGACTTTGGCGTGGAAGCCGACATTTGGTCTTGCCCATCGTTCAATTTGTTGAGCCGCGATGCGATGGAAGTGGAACGCCACAACCGTTTGCACCCCACTGGCGAGCAAAAAGTGGCATTCGTTACCGAGCAGTTGCAAGGTCATGCGGGTCCTGTGATTGTGTCCACCGACTACATTCGCGGTTTTGCGGAGCGCATTCGTTCTGCCATTCCAAAAGAAAATGGCGAATTGGTGGTGTTGGGTACAGACGGTTTTGGTCGCAGCGACAGCCGCGCCAATTTGCGTAACTTCTTTGAAGTAGACCGCTACCACGTTGCCGTTGCCGCTTTGAACGCTTTGGCAAATCAAGGCAAATTGGACAAGAAAACCGTACAAGTGGCGATTGACAAATACGGCATTGCCACAGACGTTGAGCCAAGCTGGAAACGTTAATTGGCGTGTTCAGGCAGCCTGAAAGTCTTTTCTTGCCCTCCCCCTCATTTGGGGAGGGCTGGGAAGAGACAAAATCCAATAGGAGGCAAAAATGGTCATTGATTTACCGCCACATATTGAGCAAATGGTTTTGAATCAAGCACTTGCCAGAAACATCAGCGTGAGTGCTTTGATTGAGCAATGGGCAAAACAGGACGATATGTTATTGATTGATTTTTTTAAACAAAATCCACCAATAGACGCATTTGCCGACATTGACCCTGTTGCCTATCAAAGGGCGGTGCGCGATGAATGGTAAACGTTATTTGTTGGATACCTGTACGCTGATTGGGCTGCAAAAACAAAGTCCTGAAAGTGTGGCATTATTAGCAGAAAAAGGCGTTTATTTATCGCAATGCGGTATTAGTGTGATTACTTATATTGAATTTGTGGGATTTCATGGCGCAGACAAAGCCACATCGCAACATCTGATGGCAATCGCCCAGCGTTTTACGCAATTTCCGATTTCCAATGAAATCCGTGACTTGGCAATCGCTTTGCGCCAGCACCACAAAATCAAATTGCCTGATACACTGATTTTGGCAACCGCCAAAGCGCACAATTTGACCCTATTAACGCTTGATGAGAAACTGGCTAGAATTTATCAACAAACGGATTTAATTTGATGAAAAAATGGCTTTTAATCATGGGCATATTGATGATTTTATTCGGTGCTTACGGCTTGATTTTTGACGACAAAGACCATTGTTTGGATTATGGCGGTTCGTATAACGCGCAAACCAAGCAATGTGAAAAATAGTTTTTACGTCAAAAAATCAATTTTCAGGCAGCCTGAAAAATGACCCAACATTATTTTAGGGGGAAACAAGATGTTACGTTTATTACTGATTGGTAGTTTGTGTTTTACACTTATTGCTTGCACAGAACATCGCCCTGATTGTCTCCAACATCAAGGTACAATGAAATTATGCGGTTGTTGTTGAGCTTAAATCAGTTTATTCGTTCAGGATTGGCAGAACATTATTGGCAACACGGCAAATGTTTCAGGCAGCCTGAACGCATCATTCCCCCATTTAAACAAAAAGAAAGTCAAATCATGAGTTTAATTGAAATCAAAGTCCCCGACATCGGTGGACACAGCAACGTGGACGTGATTGCGGTTGAAGTCAAAGAGGGCGACACCATCGCACTTGACCAAACGCTCATCACTTTGGAAACCGACAAAGCCACCATGGACGTGCCTGCGGACGCGGCTGGTGTGGTGAAAGAATTGCGCGTGAAAGTGGGCGACAAAGTCTCCGAAGGCAGCGTGATTGTGTTGGTGGAAGCAGCGAGCCAAACCGAAACCGCACCACAAGCGGCTGAAAAACCAGCAGAAACACCTGCGCCCAGCGTTCAGGCAGCCGCGCCACAAGCTGCGGCAAGCGCAACGCAAAAAGTGGAAGTACCCGACATTGGCGGACACAGCAATGTGGACGTGATTGCGGTAGAAATCAAAGTGGGCGACACCATCGCGCTTGACCAAACGCTCATCACTTTGGAAACCGACAAAGCCACGATGGACGTACCCAGCACGGCGGCTGGCGTGGTAACGGCTTTGCACGTTAAGGTGGGCGACAAGGTTTCGCAAGGCACGGTGATTGTGGAAGTGTCAGGCGGTGCGCCTGTGGCGGAATCTGCACCACAAGCAGCCACCAAACAGGAAACCGCACCCGTTCAGGCTGCCGCGCCTGCGCCACAAGCCCCTGCTCCATCTGCACCACAAGTTCAACAAAATCAACCTGTTGCTGCTTATGGCGCGGTAAACGAGGCGGCATTTGCCAAAGCCCACGCTGGTCCTTCCACACGCAAATTGGCGCGTGAATTGGGCGTGGATTTGGGCTTGGTCAAAGGCACGGGCGCGAAAAATCGCATTACCGCAGAAGACGTGAAAGCCTTTGTGAAAGGCGTGATGCAAAACGGTGGCGCGAGCGTTCAGGCAGCCCCTGCGGCAGCGAGCTTGGGTGGCGGTTTGGATTTGTTGCCTTGGCCCAAAATTGATTTCAGCAAATTTGGCGAAATTGAAGTGAAAGAATTGAGCCGAATCAAGAAAATTTCAGGTCAAAACCTGTCGCGCAACTGGGTGATGATTCCCCACGTTACCGTGAACGAAGACGCGGACATGACGGAATTGGAAACTTTCCGCCAACAACTCAACAAAGAATGGGAAAAAGCGGGCGTGAAAGTGTCGCCTTTGGCGTTCATCATCAAAGCGTCTGTGAGCGCGTTGCAAGCTTTCCCTGAATTTAACTCGTCTTTGGACGGCGACAACCTGATTTTGAAAAAATACTACAACATCGGTTTCGCGGCAGACACGCCAAACGGTTTGGTTGTGCCTGTGATTAAAGACGTGGACAAAAAAGGCATTAAGGAAATTTCCATTGAATTGACCGAATTGTCCAAAAAAGCCCGCGAAGGCAAATTGAAACCGCAAGAAATGCAAGGCGCGTGTTTCACGATTTCCAGCTTGGGCGGCATTGGCGGCACCAGCTTCACGCCGATTGTGAATGCCCCCGAAGTGGCGATTTTGGGCGTGTGCAAATCGCAAATGAAACCCGTGTGGAATGGCAAGGAATTTGAGCCACGTTTGATGTGTCCGTTGAGTTTGTCGTTTGACCACCGCGTGATTGATGGCGCGGCAGGTATGCGTTTTGCGGTTTACATGGCGAATTTGTTGAAAGACTTCCGCCGCGTGATTTTGTGATGGTTTAATTAAAATAAGGCAGCCTGAAAGTGTGTTTTCAGGCTGCCTGTTATTTATTTTTATTGATATTGATAAAATGATTTGGCAAATACATTTCCCTTTATTAAATAATGATTTATTTGAACTTGCCAGCAGCCAATCGCTGACGGCGGCTTTGTCGGATTTGGGCGATTTTGCGGTGCAATTGGATTATTTGGGTGTGGAGAATGCGCCCGATTGGTTTCATGATTTCAGGCTGCCTGAAAATGTGTTTACGCGCCGCGTAACGCTGCATTTGGACAACACGGCGGTGGTTCATGCCCAAAGTGTTTGCACGGTGGATTCGCGTTGGCGCGATGTGCTAGATTGTGGCACCTCGCCATTGGGGGCGATTTTGTTTTCAGGCAGCCTGAACATCGCGCGCAGCCCAATTGAATTTACCACGCCGCCTGATTATGTGTTGGCGCGGCGGTCGTGGTTTGAGTGGGGCGGCGAGCGTTTGTATTTGGTGGAATGTTTTTTGCCGCAAATTGCAAATTTCAGCAAAAAAAGTTCGCGTGCTAGTTCAAAATCCGTATAATCATTGTTTTGTTTTCAGGCTGTCTGAAACACGCGCAGCCATCACATTCACAAGTTCACAAGGAAAAAATATGTTCGGCAAAGCAGGACTCGGTGGCTTAATGCAACAAGCCCAAAAAATGCAAGAAAATATGAAAAAAGCCCAAGCAGAATTGGCACAAACCGAAGTTTTGGGACAGGCGGGCAATGGCTTGGTTAAAGTAACGGCAACGTGTAACCATGTTGTGCATAAAATTGACATCAATCAAGAGCTGATTGCGCAAGCGTCAGACGATAAAGAAATGCTGGAAGACTTGATTTTGGCAGCCATTCAAGACGCGTACGACAAGGCGGAAGATTTGACTTCATCGCGCATGTCGCAATTTACCGCAGGTTTGCCAGCAGGCATGGGCGATTTCTTTAAATAATTCAGGCAGCCTGGAAATGATTTTTTCGGGCGACTTGTTTATTTGCAGTAATTTTATTAACCCTTTAATTTTGATAAGGAAACTATTATGGGTATTTTTGATTTTGCCAAAGAAATTGGCGATAAAATCTTCAACCGCACCGAAGAACCTGTTGCGCCTACCGAGCCAGCCGCGCAAGAAATTGCCAATCAATTGTTGGCGCGTATCCAAGAAAACGCCACCATTGCAGGCTTGACCGTGAACTACAACGGTGATACCGACACTGTAGAAATCACAGGCACCGCCGCCAGCCAAGCCGAGCGCGAAAAAGCAATTTTGGCAGCAGGCAATGTGCAGCATGTTGCCAAAGTGATTGACCACATCACCGTGCAAGAGCCAGCACCTGAATCACGCATGTACACCGTGAAATCAGGCGACACCTTGTCTAAAATCGCCAAAGAAATGTACGGCAATGCCAATGAGTACAACAAAATTTTTGAAGCGAATCGCCCCTTGTTGTCTCACCCTGACAAAATTTACCCAGGTCAAGTATTGCGTATTCCTGACTAATATTTAATGATTTAATTTAAACATTGGTTCAAAAAATTGGGCAGCCTGAAAAATCACTTTTCAGGCTGCCTTACTTTACGTTTCTATTTAGTCTATCTCTTATTCAGTCATTAAAATAATCAAACAATTTTTTAGCTATCCAATAATATTATGCGTAATTTTTAAATTTCTTGAAGTTGCGTAAAGTGAAAAATTGATGACGACCAATTTTCACGCCTTTTACTGCGCGGGGTGCAGGAGTTACACCATTTGATGAGAAAAACAATGCACCGCGAGTAACATCTTTGGGTTTGCCTTCCTTGTATTCACGATACAAGGTGTGGGCTAACTTGTGAATACGCTTATGGCGTTTTTGTGAGTAAACCCGATTTTTGCGCAATTTCAGGTTATGCACCCATTGAAATTGTCCGCGTTCACGAATCACACCGCACACGGTGCGTGGATAAATGCCTGAACGCATTCGGTTAATAATCACATTCCCCACAGCGACTTTGCCGCGATAGGGTTCGCCTTGTGCTTCATAGAAAATCGCCGTTGCCATACAATTTACTTCGCGCTGGTAGTGGCTGCTTTGCTGCTTGGCAGCGTGTGAAGGCAGCGCGAAGAGAATCGAGAACAAGGCGAAGATTAAGTAAAAATACTTCTTCATTTGTGTTTACGTTCCTCGTAAAAATTGAACATTTTTTTAGGCAGACTGAAGTGTTCAGACTGCCTAAACCATATTTACAACATTAGAAGTCGCGCATTCTAAAATTAAAATTGTGTGAAGTCAAGCAGTTCTATTTTCAGGCTGCCTGAAAACCAGTAAAATACCGCTCCACACCTTTACAGAACAGGATAAATCATGCTTCAAAACACCGCCGAATATTTATGCCAATTAACCGAACACACGCTGAAGTTGGCGCGTGAAAAAGGCGCAACCGCCGCCGAAGCCGATATTAGCGAATCGGTTGGGCAGAGCGTACAAATTCGTTTGCAAGAGATTGAACAAATTGAATTTCAACAAGATAAATCATTAGACATCACTGTGTATGTGGGGCAACGCAAAGGTCGTGCCAGCACGGCGGATTTTTCCGAGCAGGCTTTGCAGGATACGGTGCAGGCTGCCTTAGACATTGCGCGGTACACGGCGGAAGATGAATGCGCGGGTTTGGCAGACGCGGCTTTGATGGCAAAACATTGCCCCGATTTGGACAAATACCATGAATGGCAATTATCCACCGAACAAGCAATAGAATTGGCACAAAATTGCGAACAAGCGGCGTTGTCGCATGATGAGCGCGTGCAAAATTCGGAAGGCGCAGGGGTACAAACTTCGCATTTTCAATATGTTTATGGCAATACGCATGGTTTTTTGCAACATCAGCGTGGCACGCGACACAGCTTGTCTTGCAGCGTGGTGGCGGCGGATTCTAAAGGCATGGAACGCGATTATTGGTATGATATTTCCTGTGATTTCAATCAATTGGATACGCCTGAAGCCATTGGCAAATTGGCAGCAGAGCGCACGGTACGCCGTCTTGGTGCGCGCACTTTGCCGACTGGGAATTATCCTGTTTTGTTTGACACGACCGTCTCAGGCAGCCTGATTGGGCATATTGTGGGTGCATTGAGTGGCGGTGCTTTGTATCGTGAAAGTAGTTTTTTACTCAATAGTTTAGGTAAACAAATTTTGCCTGATTTTGTGAATTTGCGTGAAGAGCCGCACACGCCGCGTACTTTGGGCAGCACCTATTTTGACGGCGAAGGCGTAGCGACCAAACCGCGTTTTGTGATAGAAAATGGCGTGGTGCGTGGCTATTTTTTGAGCAGTTACAGCGCGAGAAAATTGGGTTTGCAAACGACTGGTAATGCAGGTGGTGCGCATAATTTATATTTAAATCATACCGTTGCCACGCAAACAGATTTGTTAAAACAAATGGGTTCAGGTTTGCTGGTTACCGAATTGATGGGGCAGGGCGTGAATATGCTGACGGGCGATTATTCGCGTGGTGCGGCTGGTTTTTGGGTGGAAAATGGCGTGATTGCTTATCCTGTTTCGGAAATTACGATTGCGGGACGTTTGCAAGATATGCTATTGAGTATTCAAGGCATTTCTGATGATAGTTTGCGCCGCAGTTCGGGGAAGATTGGTTCTATTTTGGTGGGCAATATGACGGTGGCGGGGTATTGAGATTACGAACACAGGTTCTAAAAGTATTCAGGCAGCCTGAAAGGGTATGGGCTGTTTTTCAGGCTGCCTGTTTGCGACACTTTGCTTCTTTTTTCATAAAAAATCCATTTATTTAGAACCTTGTACTTATCATTTGAGTAAAATTTCTTTACAATATTGCCATCTCAAGTAATTTATTTAAAAAATTTAAAATAAGGTTATCATCAATATGTCCATGCAAATTACCGACTTGCTCGCGTTTGGCGTGAAAAACAAAGCATCTGACTTACACTTATCGGCAGGTTTGCCGCCGATGATTCGTGTACACGGCGATATTCGTCGCATCAATCTGCCTGAAATGAGTGCGGAAGATGTGGGGAATATGATTAGCTCCATTATGAATGACTTGCAGCGCAAAAATTATCAACAAAATTTGGAAACTGACTTTTCGTTTGAATTGCCTAATGTGGCGCGTTTCCGTGTGAATGCGTTTAACACCAATCGTGGTCCTGCCGCCGTATTGCGGACGATTCCAAGCAAAGTATTGACACTGGACGAATTAAAAGCCCCACGTGTATTCCAACGTATTGCCGACACACCACGTGGTTTGGTGTTGGTAACAGGTCCAACGGGTTCGGGTAAATCCACCACGCTGGCGGCGATGATTGACTACATCAATCAAAATGTACCAGGGCATATTTTGACCATTGAAGACCCAATTGAGTTTGTGCACCAATCCAAAAAATCATTGGTAAACCAACGTGAATTGCATGAACACACCCACAGTTTCGCCAATGCCTTGAAATCGGCTTTGCGTGAAGACCCAGACATTATTCTGGTGGGCGAGATGCGCGACCCCGAAACCATCGGTTTGGCATTGACCGCCGCCGAAACGGGGCACTTGGTATTTGGTACATTGCACACCACATCAGCTTCTAAAACCGTAGACCGTATTATTGACGTGTTCCCAGCAGGTGAAAAAGAGATGGTGCGTTCCATGTTGTCCGAATCGCTACGCGCGGTAATCGCCCAAACTTTGATGAAAACCAAAGACGGTAAAGGTCGTGTGGCAGCTCATGAAATTTTGATTTCTACCGCCGCCGTGCGTAACTTGATTCGTGAAAATAAAATCGCACAAATTAACTCGGTACTGCAAACAGGTCAAAGCACAGGTATGCAAACCCTTGACCAATGTTTGCAAGATTTGGTAAAACGCGGTATTGTGTCGCTGGAAGATGCGCGCGCCAAAGCCCAAAACCCAGATATGATTAACTGATTTATCATGTGTTTTCAGGCAGCCTGAAAATATACACGGAAGAGACAGCCATTATGACACACCAACCTCCTTCTACAGATGTAACCTCTTTGTTGTCTGGTTTGGTAAACGATTACAAAACCAATCACCCCGAAATAGCCGCCAAAGAACGTGCGCAAGCACGTCAGGCAGCCACTGACTTGCTCGCCAAAGGCGAAGTGCCTATGCCTGTGGAAGCAGGCAATATGATGATGGGCGCGGCTTTACATCCTTTGCTGGAAAAAATGGCGTTGGAATGTGAAAAGCGTCAGGCTTCGGATATTTTCATCAGCGCAGGTTTTCCGCCATCGTTCAAAATCAATGGCGAATTAACCCCCGTGCCGCTCAAAGCCTTGAACGCACAAGACACGCAAACGCTGGTGTATTCCACCATGATGCCCGAACAACGCGCCAAGTTTGACAAAGAATTGGAGTTAAACTATTCCGTACAATCGGCAAGTGGCATTCGTTTTCGTGTGAACGCGTACCATGAACAAGGTCGCGTGGGCATGGTGTGGCGGCGCATTACCACCAAAATTTTGACGGTGGACGATTTGCAATTGCCACAAGGTTTGAAAGATTTGGCAATGCAACCGCGTGGTTTGCTGATTTTGGCGGGGGCGACGGGTTCGGGTAAATCAACGTCTATGGCGGCGATGTTGGACTGGCGCAATAAAAATTCGGCAGGTCATATCGTTACCATTGAAGACCCTGTGGAATATTTGCACAAGCCCATCAAATCCATTTTCACGCAACGCGAATTGGGTACGGATACGAATTCGTGGTCTATGGCGGTGCAATCTGCTATGCGTCAAGCCCCAGACGTGGTCTGCGTGGGCGAGGTGCGTAACGAGCATACAATGGAATACGCCTTGCAATTGGCGCAAACGGGGCATTTGTGTATTTTCACCATTCACGCCAACAATGCCGTGCAAACTATTGAACGGATTATGAACTTTTACCCAGAAGAACGTCATCAACAAGTTTTGATGGACTTGGCATTGAATACGGTGGGAATTATTGGTCAGCGTTTGGCGCGTTTGAAAGATGGTGGTCGTACTGCGATTGTGGACTTGTTGATTAACTCATCTGCCATGCAAGACCATATTTTCAAAGGCGAATTAATGGAAGCGATGGCGTTGATGAAACGCTCGCAAACCGATGGTATGCAAACTTTTGACGATGACTTGTTCCGCCTGTACACCCAAGACCGCATTACCTTTGATGAAGCCTTGCGCCAAGCCGAATCGGTAAACGACTTGCGTTTGCGCATTAAATTGTGGGAAGAAGGCAATGCGAAAGACCATGTGTTTGATCGCGTGGGCGCATTGACTTTGCAATAATTCAGGCAGCCTGAAAATTCAAACTAGCCGCAAAACTGTGATTAGGTTTTGCGGCTAAATCCACTTTCAGGCAGCCTTACAGTACACGACAATTTTTCCAAACACAAATCATGTAGGGTGCGCCGTACGCACCAAATGGCTGAATAATTTAAATATTGTTGGTGAATTTGGTGCGTACGGCGCACCCTACTGTTATTTTTGTCGTGTACTGAAAGGCAGCCTGAAAAAACATTTTAGGAAGACCATTATGCAATTTAGTTTACCTTCATCAAGTGGCGAAGTATTTGATAGTTCAAAACATTTGCCATTAGTCGTGTATTTTTATCCCAAAGACCACACCGCAGGCTGCACCACTGAAGGCTTGGATTTTAATCGCTTGTTGCCCGAATTTGCCCAATTGGGTTACACGGTGGTCGGCATTTCGCGCGATGGTGTGAAATCACATCAAAATTTTTGTGCCAAACAAGGTTTCCAATTTGAACTATTGAGCGACACAGACGAAAGCGTGTGCAAACAATTTGATGTGTTGAAATTGAAAAAATTGTATGGCAAAGAACATCTTGGTATTGAGCGCAGCACTTTTGTGTTGAACGAACAAGGCGAAATTGTCCACGAATGGCGCAAAGTAAAAGTCGCCAATCACGCGCAAACGGTATTGGACACCATTCAAAATAATTCAGGCAGGCTGAAAGGTTAACTCAATGAATACACATAAAATTTTACCACCAGCCATGTTGGGCATTTTGGGCGGTGGACAATTGGGCAGCATGTTTACGATGGCTGCCAAAACCATGGGCTATCGCGTAACCGTGCTTGACCCCGACCCGAATGCGCCCGCTGCTCGTTTCGCCGACCAGCATTTGTGCGCCAAATTTGATGACCCCAAGGCTTTGGCAGAATTGGCAAAATGTGCCGCAGTTACCACCGAATTTGAAAATGTGAACGCCCAAGCCATGCGCGATTTGGCGCAACACACGCGCGTGTCGCCGAGCGGCGATTGTGTGGCGATTGCCCAAAACCGTATTTTGGAAAAATCGTGGATACGCAAAGCGGGTTTGCAAACTGCACCGTATCAAGTGATTGAAAAAATGGCAGATATTGGTGCAGAAAGTTCACAATATTTATCGGGCATTTTGAAAACGGCGACTTTGGGTTATGACGGCAAGGGGCAAATTCGGGTAAATACATTGGACGAATTGCGCCAAGCCTTTGTTTCACATGGAGAAGTGCCGTGCGTATTGGAGAAAATGGTGGATTTGCGTGGCGAGATTTCGGTGGTGGTGTGCCGTTTGAATGCGGACGCGATTGCCGCGTTTGACCCTGCGGAAAATTTCCATGAAAACGGCATTTTGGCGTATTCGGTCGTACCTGCGCGGCTGCCTGAAAGTGTGCAAAATCAAGCGCGTAGCATGGCAATTTGTTTGGCGAATGAATTGGATTATGTGGGTGTGTTGGCGGTGGAGATGTTTGTGGTGGGCGATGCGGGCGATTTGATTGTGAATGAAATTGCACCGCGCCCACACAATAGCGGACATCACACAATAGACGCGTGTTTGGCAAGCCAATTTCAGCAACAAGTGCGCTTGATGTGCGGTTTTGCGCCTGCCGATACGCGTTTGCAGCAAGCGTGTTGCATGGCGAATATTTTGGGTGATGTGTGGGGCGATGATGGCGGCGAGCCAAATTGGTCGGCGGTGCTGGATAATCCGCAAGCGCATTTGCATTTGTATGGCAAAACGCAAGCACGAGTAGGGCGCAAAATGGGGCATTTGACCGTGTTGGCGGATACGGCGGATGTAGCATATTTATTGGCAAAACAATCACATAGTCAATTGAAGCCGTAAAAATATTCAGGCAGCCTGAAAACTGATTTCAGATATAGTCGTAGAAATGAAAATGCAGTACAAGGCGACAACGCCCGCCGTGTACGATATGAAGCCCAAACAATACACAAGTGAGCAGAAAAAAATTGCTCAAAAAACGTGGGTTTATCGAAACCATTTTTGGGCAACTGAAAAATTTGTGTTAAATTGAACATACTCGCCATCGTTTGGAGCGCGGCTTTATTTTGAATTTGATTTCAGGTTCCGCCTATTGTCTTTTTCCTTATAGCCAATGATGTTCGGGAAAAAGTCTTTATTACCAATGAAGTAAGAAAGGCTTATCCCGAGTTAGCGTTATATTAGGAAACCAGTCCAGCCAATGCTGCCTGAAATATTGCCAAATGTTTTGGTTGGTATTGAGATTCAAAAATTCACCGACAAGTTCCATACAAATCAATTCACTATCAGATAATTGGGTTTCAAAACCGCCTTTTTTGATGGGTGTAGTAATTAATTTTTTGTATAAATCATCTACCATTAAGTACATTTTGATGATAAATTCGTCTTGGCGCATAAGTTGGTTTCTTTGATGAGTTATTTTGGTCGATAAATATTTTAGAACAAACTTATGCGCTTTTTCTATGCTTGTTTAAAAAGTGTTGAGAGTCGTGTAAACATAGTGAATTCAATTTAAACCAGTACAGCGTTGCTAGTTTCCTTATGGGTCGCTGTCGCCTTGTCCTGATTTAAATTGAATCCACTATAAATTCAAAAATCTGCGGCAATTTCTCCGCAAATCCCGTCATTCTGTGGTCGCCGCCTTGCGTAATCGCCACATGACAGCTCCGATAATAATCCGCCGCTTCACGATAATCCAATAATTCATCGCCTGTTTCCAGCAACACCAACACGTTTTCAGGCTGCCTGATGGTTTGCGGCTTGCGTTGTGCGAACCAACGCAAATCGCCCATCGTCATTTGCCAAGTAGTCGCTTTTTCATCGTGGGCGACAAAATCATCGGGCAAATTCTGCGCATTTTCAGGAAAAAAACGCAATTAAATCGCGCAAAATTTGTAAAACTTGTTCAGGTTTATGATTTAAATCAGGGCTTTGTACCACAATTTCTGGGTGGTGTGCCGCGCAATAATCGCGCAAAATATTACCTTTTACCGAATGGGCATTGCTGTGTAAACCGTGTACATAAATGATTTGCATGATTTTGTCCTGTTTTGACTTATTCAGGCAGCCTGAATTGGATAAACCCATTATTTTAATTAGGATTTTTTGTTTAGCAAAGGATAAGGATTAATCGCTTTGCCGTTCACATAAATACCATAATGCAAATGCGGCGGCGTGGTACGCGCATTGCCCGTATTGCCCACATAGGCAATCACTTGTCCCTGTTTAACATATTGATACAATTGAATATCGGCGTATTTATGCAAATGCGTGTAGTAGTGAAATGCGCCGCCCGCACCAATCAGCCACACCGATGTGCCACCCAAACGATTGTTTTCCATTTTCCACACCACCCCGTCAATATTGCTGACCACAGGTGTGCCGCGTTTGGCGAAAATGTCCACGCCTTCGTGTTTGCGCCCACCGCCGCGTGGCGCACCCCATGTGTCAATAAAGCGTTGTTTCGGAACAGGATTGGGTAAACTGTTTGCGCTGGGCAAAGGTTGCAGCCACAGTTTGGCGATTTGCAATTGTGCGCGAACGGGAATGGGATTGACCAACATCATGGTAAACATGGTCAGGAAAAAAAGCGCAATAATAATGAATGTGTTGCGTGAAAACATGGGCGATGAATGCGGCGTATAAGTAAAGGCGCAAAATAGCAAACAAATCATCAATAGGCAAATGAAATTGCGTGTTTTTACGCAAAAATAATTCAGGCAGCCTGAAAATTCATTCAGGCTGCCTGAAAAATAAACATTCAATTATTTATCAATAAATTGACCATAATCCATAATCCGCTCAAAACGGCGATTGAGCAAATCATCAACAGGCAAAGCCTGCACCGCGCTTAATTGCGTTTCCAACACGGCTTTGACGCGTTCCATCAATTCATCGTAATCGCGGTGTGCGCCGCCCAAGGGTTCGGCAATCACTTCGTCAATTAAGCCAAGTTTCAGCAATCTGTCGGCGGTAATGCCCAATGCGGAAGCGGCGTCGGCGGCTTTTTCTGCCGTTTTCCACAAAATAGACGCGCAACCTTCGGGCGAAATCACGGAATAGGTGGAATATTGCAACATATTCACATAATCGCCGACCGCAATCGCCAATGCGCCACCCGAGCCGCCTTCGCCAATAATAGTGCAAATCACAGGTACGCGCAATTTGGTTAATTCATACAAATTCTTACCAATCGCTTCGGATTGATTGCGCTCTTCCGCGCCAATACCTGGGTAGGCACCAGGGGTGTCCACAAAAGTCAAAACAGGCAGCCCAAATTTTTCCGCCATGTGCATTAAACGCAAGGCTTTGCGATAACCTTCGGGGCGTGGCATACCAAAATTGCGCTTGATTTTGGCTTTCGTGTCGCGTCCTTTTTGGTGTCCAATCACCACCACGCTTTGCCCATTAAATCGCGCCAAACCACCTACAATGGCATGGTCATCGGCAAAATGGCGGTCGCCGTGCAATTCTTGGAAATCGGTGCAAAGCGCAGCAATATAGTCCAAAGTGTAGGGACGCTGCGGGTGGCGCGAAACTTGCGAGATTTGCGCGGGCGTCAATTTGCTGTAGATGGATTTGATTAAATCATTGCTCTTTTTTTGCAATTGATTAATTTCTTTGGAAATATCTACCGCAGAATCGTCTTGGACAAAGCGCAATTCTTCAATTTTTTTGGTTAATTCGGCAATGGGTTGTTCAAAATCAAGGAAGATGGGTTTCATCTGCATACTCTGTTTACGAAAAGATTGGGGCAGATAATACGCGAATTTTCAGCGTTTTGGAAGTTTTCAGGCTGCCTGAAAGTATAAACACTCTATATTCAAATGTGTCCCGATGAAGAGGGCATACATTTTTGCAACCAAATGTCTTTTTGTTTTGGTGTAAGCATTTGAAAAACATCATGATAAAAACTTAATTCAGAAATGGTTTGTTGCATATTCACTTGGTGGCGTTGTTGGGCAATTTGTCCTGCTTGCTGATTATCAAACGCGGATTTGGCAAAAAAATTGCGCAATACCAATTGATTATTTTGATTGCTGAAATTTTGCTGTTCGCGTCTCAAACGGATTTGTTCGTTTTTGTAGGCTTGGCGGCGCACGCGAATTTGATTGCGTTGCGGCTCGCTCAATTCCAGCACGCGCAAATCGCAATTTAAGCGCACTTCTGCCGCGTGAATAGGGGAAATATGTAAAGACATCAACATCATACTGATACACAAAACGGCATAATGTGAATAATAGAGTGGGCGAGCAAATAATTTTTTCATGGCTATTCTCCTAAAAAGGGTTGATTTTGGGCTAAAATTGAATTTTCTAGTTTTGATTGTAATCTAATTTTTAGATGAAACAAAGGTGTCTTAAATGAGAGATTTTCGTATTTCCCCCAGTCTGTTAGCGGCAGATTTTGCGCGTTTGGGCGAAGAAGTTTCGGCGGTGGTGGCGGCTGGGGCGGATTGGATTCATTTTGATGTGATGGACAATCACTATGTACCGAATTTGACTTTTGGTGCAATGGTTTGCCAAGCTTTGAAGCCTTACGCAGGCAATGCGCTGATGGACGTGCATTTGATGGTTGAACCAGTTGATGATTTAATTCAACAATTTAGCACGGCTGGCGCAGACGTGATTACTTTTCACCCCGAAGCTAGTCGCCACATTGACCGCAGCCTGTCGCTGATTCAAGCGGCAGGCAAACAAGCGGGTTTGGTGCTGAACCCTGCCACACCAGCCTATGTGCTTGAAAATGTGATGGATAAATTGGATTTGGTGTTGTTGATGTCGGTGAATCCTGGCTTTGGTGGGCAGAGTTTTATTCCCAATACTTTAAATAAAATCAAACAAGTACGCGCAATGTTGGACGAATACGAACATCAGTCGGGCAGACGCATTTTGTTGGAAGTGGACGGTGGCGTGAAAGTGGACAATATTGGCGAGATTGCGGCGGCTGGGGCGGATATATTTGTGGCAGGTTCGGCGATTTTTGGGCAGCCTGATTACGCGAAAGTGATTGCCCAAATGCGGCAGGAATTGACAAAAATTTAGCAGATATTACATTTGATGAGTCTTATTTAACCAACATTCATGACGTTCAGGCTGCCTGAAAGGATTTTTTCCCCTTTTCAGGCAGCCTGAAAGCACCTAAAAACGGTATAATCCGCATTCCCAAACACATGGCAAGAAATGAATTTTATGAACTGGTTTTCCCGTCCCCACACCATACTCAAAACGGTTTATCGTTATGGTTTAACCGATATGATTTTGCCCTACGTTCATCACGGCTGGGCGCGAAAACTGGTGCGCCGTATTCCACAATCGCCACAAGCGCGTGAACAAGCCATGCCTGTGCGTTTGCGTTTGGCATTGGAAAGTTTGGGCCCGATTTTTGTGAAATTGGGACAAGTGTTGTCCACGCGCCCCGATTTGTTACCTGCTGATTATGCAAAAGAATTGGCAAAATTGCAGGACAAAGTGCCACCGTTTCCCGCCGAATTGTCGCGCCAACAAATTGAGCAATCTTTGGGCAAACCCATTCATGAATTGTATGCGGAATTTGAAGCCGAACCCGTTGCCAGCGCGTCCATTGCCCAAGTGCATAAGGCGCAGTTATTTGATGGAACGTGGGTGGCGGTGAAGGTATTGCGCCCGAATTTGGGCGAAGTGATAGACCAAGATTTGGCGTTAATGCGTTTTGCCGCAACGTGGATAGAACGTTTATTTGCCGATGGCAAACGCTTGAAGCCGCGCGAAGTGGTCGCCGAATTTGACAAATATTTACACGATGAACTGGATTTAATGCGCGAAGCCGCCAACGCCAGCCAATTGCGCCGTCAATTTGAAAACAGCGAGCAAATCATTATTCCCAAAGTGTATTTTGATTTGTGCAGCCGCGAAGTGATGACGATTGAGTGGATGGACGGCACGCCCATTTCCGAAACAGAAAAATTATTGGAACAAGGCATTAGTTTAAAAAAATTAGCGCGTTATGGCGTGGAAATTTTCTTCACACAAGTGTTTACCAATGGTTTTTTTCACGCCGATATGCACCCTGGTAATATTCTCGTTGCGCCCGATGGACGGTATATTGCGCTGGATTTTGGCATAGTTGGCAGCCTGACCGAATACGATAAACGCTATTTGGCGATTAATTTTCTCGCATTTTTCAACCGCGATTATCATCGCGTGGCGACTGCCCACATTGAAAGTGGCTGGGTGCCAGCCGACACTCGCGCCGAAGATTTGGAAGCCGCTGTTCGTGCCGTGTGCGAGCCGATTTTCAATAAGCCTTTGTCGGAAATTTCCTTTGGGCTGGTGTTGATGAGATTGTTTGAAACCAGTCGGCGGTTTAATGTGGAAATTCAGCCGCAATTGGTTTTGTTACAAAAAACTTTATTGAATATTGAAGGACTTGGGCGACAGCTTGACCCTGAATTGGATTTGTGGGACACGGCAAAACCGTTTTTGGTGAAATGGATGGACACGCAAATTGGTCCACGCGCCCTGTTGAAAAATCTGAAAGAAGAAGTGCCTGATTGGGCTGATATTTTGCCCAGTCTGCCCCGCAAATTAAACCAATTATTAGACGAAAAACGCCAACAGGAAATGCGTGAAGCCTATATTCATTTGGTTGCCACGCAAAGGCGGCAAAATTTTTGGTTGGGCGTGATTGCGGTGGTTTTGGTGTTGATTTTATTGTTTAAATAATTTTTCAGGCTGCCTTGTGGCACAACAATATTGTTTACATAAAAAACACGTTTCAGGCAGCCTGAAACGTGTTTTTCTATTTTAAATTATTATTTTTTCAAAATAAATTCACTGCCGTCTTCACGATACAAAGTGGGCGCGGCTTCGTCTTCAATCACAGCTTGGGTAATCACGACTTTTCGCACTTCTTTCAAATCGGGCAACACATACATGGTTTCCAACAAAGCGCGTTCCACAATAGAACGCAAACCGCGCGCGCCCGTTCTGCGTTTGATGGCTAATTTGGCAATGCTGCGCAAGGCTTCCGTTTCAAACACCAATTCGGCGTTTTCCATCGCAAACAGGCTTTGATATTGTTTCACCAGAGCATTTTTGGGTTCGGTCAAAATATTGATTAAAGCGTCTTCGTCCAATTCTTCCAGCGTGGCGATGATGGGTAAGCGACCAATCAATTCGGGAATCAAACCAAATTTAATCAAATCTTCAGGTTCAACGCTTTCAAATAATTCGGTTACATTGATGTTTTCATCTTTGCTGTGTACGGTTGCGCCAAAACCAATGCTGCCTTTTTCGGTGCGCTGGCGAATGACTTTTTCCAGCCCCGCAAACGCGCCGCCGCAAATAAACAGAATATTGGTGGTGTCCACTTCAATAAATTGCTGATTCGGGTTGCGGCGACCGCCTTGTGGCGGCACGCTGGCGAATGTGCCTTCAATCAGTTTCAACAAGGCTTGTTGCACGCCTTCGCCTGAGACATCGCGAGTGATGGACGGGTTGTCGGATTTGCGTGAAATTTTGTCAATTTCATCAATATAAACAATGCCGCGTTGAGCTTTTGCCACATCACCATCGCATTTATTGAGTAATTTGGTGATGATTTGTTCCACGTCTTCGCCGACATAGCCTGCTTCGGTGAGTGTGGTGGCGTCTGCCATCGCAAACGGTACATTGAGTTTACGCGCCAGCGATTGTGCCAACAAGGTTTTACCTGAACCCGTTGGACCAATCAGCAAAATATTGGATTTGGACAATTCCACTTTGCCGTCTTCCGCAGGCGTGTTCAAACGCTTGTAATGATTGTACACGGCAACGGCAAGGGCTTTTTTCGCCAAATCTTGCCCAATCACATGTTCATTTAATTGGGCAACCAATTCGGCGGGTGTGGGCAATTCGCCCAAATCTGATGGACTGGTTTCGCCGCCTGCTGGCTGATTGCCATGACTGTGTTCTGAAAAAAGTGCATTGCAATCGGAAATACATTCGTTGCAAATCAAAGCGTTGCCAGCATCGTTTTCAATTAGGTGGGCAACATCGTTTTCGGATTTGCCGCAAAATGAGCAATGGCGTGGGGTGTTAAATTTCATGGTTGTCTTTCAAACAAAAAATGTTGCCAAGTATAAAGGCAGCCTGAAAAACCTGCAAACGGTTTTCAGGCTGCCTTGTCATACTCCTAATATTGGTTCATATGTATGTATTCAGGCAGTCTGAATATTAACGGCGACCACGGCGACCACCGCCCAAACCAAATCCACCGCTCTTGCTAGGTTGTGTAGGGCGATAGTTGGGCGTGGGTTTGGGTTGTGCCGATGGTTGAGTGGACGGTTGTGCAGACTGTTGTGGCGCGGCTTGCGTGGGAACAGGGCGGTAGTTCGGCGTGGGTTTCGTATTTGCCGAATTCGCGGCTGGGGCGGCGGCGCGTGGCGCAGGAATGCTGTTTGGGTTTTTCACGGTGTAATCTTTGTACACGCGCTGCACGGCTGCTGTTGGTTTGGTAACGGGTTGATATTTGGCGGCATTTTTATTGTTCATTGCATTTGCCATCAAATAACCCGCCGCCGCACCAATCGCGCCATACAGCAACCAGTTGCCGCTATCGGGGTCAAACATATATTGTTGCCCGTCCGTGCCTGTAACGGCTTGACCGCTTGCTTTGGCTTGTTCTTGCAAATTTTGCGGAATGGTCTCGGCAACGGCACTGGCTGCCAATTGGTAAACTTGACTGGCGGCTTGGGCTGGGGTAGCGGCGGCAGCTTGAGCGGCTTGGGCTTCTAATTGTTTGATTTTGGCTTCTTGTTCCAAAATTTCAATTTTTTTGGCATTTTCTGCAATTTTTTTGTCTTGTTCGTTTTGTGCGCCACCGCAAGCAGCCACAGCCAAAACAGCAGCAAGAGAAATCATTTTTTTCATATTTTAATCCTTTGAGTGAGTGGAAATATTTTCAGGCAGCCTGAAAAAGTAAAATGGGGGCAAATGGCTGAATTTCAACACGCCGTGCCGACTGCGCGGGCAATCGCTAAGCCTTCTTCCACGCTTAAATACACGGCTGGTTGTGGCGTGTGGCGATACACAATTTCGCCGTGATGGAAGACGGCAAACTCGTTTTGCGCCAATTGTTGCCATGTTTCATTGTCGGTGAGTGGCAGGGTGGCGATGACGGCAACGCGGTCGTTGGGCGTGGTTACTTCATTGAAATCAATGGCAATGTCTTCATCAACCAAATGCGCTTCGCCAAATGGGGCTTGGCGCACGATGTAGTGGAGTAGGGTGCTGGTGTGGGTGAATAAATAATCGCCATTGGATAACATCATGTTAAATAAACCAAATTCGCGTATTTCCAACACAATGGCTTGCACCGCCGCGTACAGGGTGGCTGGGTCGGGTTTGTGGGCGAATTGTTGGCGCAGGCTATCCAGCAAGTAACACAATGCGCGTTCACTGTCTGTGTTGCCAACTGATTGATAATATTTAAAATTTGGTTGAAAATTTTGCAAATGTCCATTGTGGGCAAACAGCCAATATTCGCCCCACAATTCGCGTTGGAAAGGGTGGGTGTTTTCCAGCGAAGTGTGTCCTTGACTGGCTTTGCGAATGTGGGCGATGACGTTTTCTGATTTAATCGGGTAATTTTTGACCAATTCGGCAACGGGCGATTGTGCGCTGGGGTGATTGTCTAAAAATAAGCGTAAACCCTTGTTTTCAAAAAAACCTATGCCAAAACCATCGGTGTGGTGGTCGGTTAAGCCGCCGCGTTTGCTGAAGCCTTCAAATGAGAAAACAATGTCGGTGGGGGTGTTGCAATTCATGCCGAGTAGTTGGCACATATTTGTTTTTCCTATGATTTTAAGTTTTCAGGCTGCCTGAATATTAATTATAAGTAGTCTTGTAAACTGGTTTGCAATAATTCAATTAATTCCGCGTCCATATAACGGTAATCATCGGGAATATCCAGTACCGTCAAAGGTTTATATTGCAAGGCGCGGGTAAATTCTGCTTTCAAACGCGCTTGGTGTTTTTCTTCCATCACAAAAATATGGTCAGCCCACGCAATATCGGCGGCGGAAACGGTGTGCCGCGCATTTCTGCTCGTGCCAGCAGAACGCGCTTGGTGGGTAGGGTGGCGATAAAACAATTGTTCGGCGGTGGGGCTGCGCCATTGATTGCGTGAACAAATAAACAGTAAATTCATGGGTTTCCTTTTTCAGGCAGCCTGAAACATTGGGTTATTGTTGGGCGTGTTGTCATTTTGTGAATGTTGGTTTGGAAAACTGACCTACGCTGTTTATCAAAAAAGTAAGCCAAATGAAAAAAGTCCAACAGTCTCATTCACAAAAATAAAATAGTTCAGGCAGCCTGAAATTTCAAACCATTTGAATTTGAATAATATTTTTTGATTTTATTATTGTTTGGCTTACTTTTCTAAAAAGTAAGTCGCCGCGCGGCGATAGAGCGCACGCTGTAGGCAAACTTTAATTTTTTTGTACTATCAGGCTGCCTGAAAAATTATTCAAATACTGTGCCAATGCTCAATTCGCGCCCCGCCAAAAACGCCGCCGCCGTCATGCGTTTCGCGCCAGCAGGCTGCAATTGAGTGATTTGCACCGCGCCATCGCCACACGCCACCACAATACCGTCCGCGTTTGCTGCCAAAATGGTGCCAGCCGTGCCGTGTTGCGCCACTGTGTTGGCTGCCCAAATTTTCATCGGTTTGCCTTGCCAGTCTGTCCACGCGGTCGGCACGGGATTGAACGCGCGGATTTTGCGGGTAACCACATCTGCCGATTCCTGCCAATTGATTTTCGCTTCTTCTTTGGACAATTTTTGCGCGTAGGTAACGCCATTTTCGGGTTGTGCGACACTTTTCAGGCTGCCTGAACGCGCCAATTCACGCAAATCCGCCACAATCGCCGCCGCGCCTATGCTCATCAATTCATCGTGGACTTCGTTGGCGGTGTCGGTCGGTTTGATGGCGTAACGGTGTTCGCTGACCACCGCGCCCGTGTCCAAACCCACGTCCATTTGCATAATGCACACGCCTGTTTCCGTGTCGCCCGCTTCAATGGCGCGTTGAATTGGCGCAGCACCGCGCCAACGCGGTAAGAGCGAAGCGTGGATATTCAGGCAGCCGTGTTTGGGCGTGTCCAACACATTTTGCGGCAAAATCAAGCCATACGCCGCCACCACCATCACGTCTGCGCCCACATCGCGCAACATCGCCAGTGCTTCCGTATTGCCGCGCAATTTTTCAGGCTGCGCCACGCGTAAACCCAAATCCAACGCCGCTTGTTTCACGGGCGAGGCTTGCAATTGCATGCCGCGACCTTTCGGGCGGTCGGGTTGCGTTAAAACCAATGGAATCTCAAAACCAGCCGCGTGTATCGCTTGCAATGCGGCGGCGGCAAAATCGGGCGTACCTGCGAAAATCACTTTCATCGCGTTCTCCAAATTCATTAAATAAATTGATTTTACAATATTTCAGGCTGCCTGAAAGCCCAAAAAACCGCTACAACACAAATCGTAGCGGTTTTTTTATTCAAATAAGGCAAAAATTAGAATTTGTATTCAGCTTGTACGCGCCAAACATTCACGTCTTGTTTTTCGCCTGTTGGCACGGTCGCGTTAATCTGTTTGCCGTGCAAATAGAACGCGCCAACTTTCAGGTTTTTGTATGGCACATAGTTTGCGCCCACTTGCACGCCTTTTACGTTTTTGCTGTAATCGCTGACAGAAGACACACCCGACATCGCACCCACATGACGCACATTGGCATACACATCATACGAATTTACCGCTTGCCAATCCGCATTTTTATATTTGATTTCGGCAAACGCGCCATCTTGTTTCACTTCTTTGCCTGCTGAATCAAATACATCTTCAATATTGGAGCGGCTATAAGCGATGAAACCCGACCAATCTTGACCCAATTTCGTATCCAAACCAATTTCGCCAAACCAAGCGTCTTTTTCATTGCCATTTGGACGTTTCACATCTTGCACATAAGCCACTGTGCCGCCGATATTCGTGTTTACCGCCAATGGGTATTTGGATTGTAAAATCACCGTGCCATTGCGATGTACGCCCACGCCCCAAGGATTGTCGTTAAACGCATTTTTGGTAACACGCGCCACTGCCAATTTGGTCGGTGCAATTGAATTGTTAAATGTCAATTCCGCACCCGTTACCTCATTATCATACACACGACCATAAGAAGAGAACGCGCCATATTTACCCACGCGCAACTTCATATTGTTGGTTAATGAGCCTTCCACAAATAATTTATTCATGGGAATATCTTGGTCGTTGTTCATTTTGCCTGTACGCAAATTGTATTGCGGCTCAAGCTGCATTTTAACCGTCCAATCTTTGTACAAACGCAAACCCAACCATGCTTCTAAATTGATGTGGCTTTCCGTTTTAGATTTTGGATTGGCAATGCTCGTGTATTGTGCGGCTGTATCTTCGCCATCAGCACGAACACGCACCACACCGTCTAAAGTAAAGCGGTCAGAGATGAATTGTTTTGTGTTATCAATGCGTTGAATAGCAGCTTCGGTGTGCGTGGTGTTGCTGGGTGCGGCAAGCGCAGGTGCAGCAAACAAGCCTAAACAAGCAGTAGCGAGTAAAGATTGGCGAAACATACAAAACTCCAAGTGAAAAATAAGGGTAGTGGAAAATTTACATTTGATGAGCATGACAACGATGTCATCAAATATAAGTTAAAATTATTAAATTTGTGTAATCGTATGAATTTTGCGGCAAACTGTCAAGAAAATAATGAATATTTGATTTAAATTCACCACAAAAAAGCAGCCTGAAAATCATTTTCAGGCTGCCTTTGATTTTTATGAGAGTATTACTCTGTAGCAGCGACTACAACCAATTTAATGCTGGCAACTGCGTCAGCGTGCAATGCCACTTCCACATCGTATTCGCCAATCGCTTTGAATGGACCTTCTGGCAAGCGTACATTGGATTTAACCACTTCCACGCCAGTCGCTTTGATGGCTTCAGCGATGTCTGCATTGGTAACAGAGCCGAACAAACGACCATCCACACCTGCTTTTTGAGCCACAGTAATGGTTTGACCGTCCAATTTGGCTTTACGCGCTTGTGCGTCTGCCAAGATTGCGGCTTGTTTGGCTTCCAATTCAGCGCGGCGAGCTTCAAACTCTTTCAAGTTTGCTTCGGTTGCACGTTTTGCTTTTGCAGTAGGAATCAAGAAATTGCGCGCGTAACCGTTTTTTACAGTTACCACATCGCCCAAGTTGCCCAAACCAGCAACGCGTTCCAACAAGATAATTTGCATAATGTGATACTCCTAATTATTTGTGTTGGTCGGTGTAAGGCAACAGAGCCAAGAAACGAGCGCGTTTCACAGCCACAGCCAACTGACGTTGGTAGTGTGCTTTGGTGCCAGTAATGCGAGCGGGAATGATTTTGCCGTTTTCGGTAATGAAATCTTTCAGCAAATCCACTTGTTTGTAATCCACTTCTTGGATTTTTTCTGCTGTAAAACGGCAGAATTTGCGGCGTTTAAATGTTTGACGAGCCATGTCGTTTTAACCTTTATATTCTGTAATGTGTTGAATGCGCAGCACGGGGCGAAAAATGCGTTGGCTTTTTTGTGCCAGAAAACCGCTTACGGTAACGATTTCGCCTTGTCTGTGCTGCCATGCTTGGGCATTTTGACCGATGATTTTGGCTGGGAGTTCAAATTTAATTTGGCAGCGTAAACCATTTTCTTCTTGCCAACTGTTGTGTTGCAAAACCACATCTAAAACAGGAACACCTGCTGGGGTGTGGCGCAAGACATCAATTTTGTGTAGGCAAGCGGTCAGGGTAAATTGGTTATCCAATTAATTATGCTTCAGCAATTTCTTCGCTAGCAGCTTCGCCTGCAATCAGGCTTTTGGATTTTTCTTCGCGCATCATAGGCGATGCTTCGGTAACGGCTGCTTTGGTTTGAATGGTCAGATGACGCAATACGGCATCGTTGAAGCGGAATGCGGTTTCCAATTCTTCAACAGTAGCAGGTGTTGCTTCAATATTCATCAAAACATAGTGTGCTTTGTGAATTTTGTTGATTGGGTAAGCCAATTGGCGGCGACCCCAGTCTTCCAAGCGGTGAATTTTACCAGCCGCTTCGGTAATCATGGTTTTGTAGCGTTCAACCATAGCAGGCACTTGCTCGCTTTGGTCTGGGTGAACGATAAACACGATTTCGTAATGACGCATGTTTTTGTCCTTATGGTTTAAAATCAGCCATTTATTCATGCAAATAAACAGCAAGGTTGAAAAACGCAAGATTATATGATGATTTTATTTTTTTGGCAAGCGTTTACTGGGCGAGTCGGGAATAATATCGCTGCGGGCAATTAACATCAGGTAGCCTGAAAGTATCATGCCTGCCGCAAAAAGGGTGGATAGGGTAAGTGGGTAGCGTGTGTAGGCATAGGTTGCGCCGCCCATATAGAGTAGGGTGGGGGAAACGATAATGCTTTGTTTATTCACGCCTTCTAGTATGAAAATAAATGCGCCTATTAGGGCAAATACAGCCGCAATAATATCGCTGGTGGCAGGGAATAATTTTAGGCTACGCAAGAGCCAAATGGTGCCACCAATAATTAAAACTAAAGGGTAGGGTGCGTACCCAGACTTGCCAAGTTCTGTACTTCATAGGGGCAGATTTCATATCTGCCCTTTCTACGATATTTGAATTGTGGTACTTCCCACAGGGCGGATATAAAATCCGCCCCTACGATACGATGAGAACTTGGTAGGTCTGGGGTGTGTACCACGCACTAAATCATTCAAATAATTGAAATTTCGGTGCGTAATACGCACCCTACGATTAGTTTGTCGTGTACTGTCAGGCAGCCTGAAACGCAATTTCCGCGCAAAAAAAGTTATAATCACGCCGTTTTAATCTGTTTCAGGCAGCCTGAAACTTTTTTGAGAAAAAAATATGCTGAAATTTACCCTACACAAAACAGACGGCTACGCACGGCGCGGCACTTTGGAACTCAATCACGGCAAAGTGGAAACGCCCGTATTCATGCCAGTCGGCACTTATGGCTCGGTTAAAGCCATGACCCCCACCGATTTGCACAACATCAAAGCGCAAATCATTTTGGGCAACACCTATCATTTGTGGTTGCGCCCTGGTCTTGAAGTGATTGAGCAATTTGGCGGTTTGCACGATTTCATTGGCTGGAACAAGCCGATTTTGACCGATTCGGGCGGTTTCCAAGTGTTTTCCTTGTCGCAAATGCGGAAATTAACCGAAGACGGCTGCACCTTCAAAAGCCCCATCAATGGCGACAAATTGTTTTTATCGCCCGAAATTTCCATGAAAATTCAAACGGTTTTGAATTCCGACATCGTCATGCAACTGGACGAATGCACCGAAGGCAACGCCACCCACGCCGAAGCGCGAAAATCGCTGCAAATGTCGCTGCGTTGGGCAGAGCGCAGCAAAAAGGCGTTTGAAGATTTGAAAAACCCGAATGCGCTGTTTGGCATCATTCAGGGCGCGATGTATGAAGATTTGCGCGAAGAATCTTTGCTCGGCTTGGAAGATATTGATTTTAAAGGGATTGCGATTGGCGGCTTATCCGTAGGCGAGCCAAAACCCGAAATGTACCGCATGCTCCGCGCCATTGCACCCATGCTGCCTAAACACAAACCACATTATTTAATGGGCGTGGGTACGCCTGAAGATTTGGTGTACGGCGTGGCACACGGTGTGGACATGTTTGACTGTGTCATGCCGACCCGCAATGCGCGAAATGGCTGGCTGTTCACGCGTTTTGGCGACATCAAAATCCGCAACGCCAAACACAGATTTGACAAACGTCCACTTGATGAGTCATGTACTTGTTATGCTTGCCAAAATTTCAGTCGCGCCTATTTGCATCATTTGGATAAAGTCGGCGAAATTTTGGGGGCACAACTTTGTACCATTCACAATTTGCATTTTTATCAAGTGATTATGGCAGAAATGCGCGAAGCCATTGAACAAGGCAAGTTCGCCGATTGGCAAGCGCAATTCCACGAAAATCGGGCGCGTGGCACGGATTAAACATTTTCAGGCAGCCTGAAATATCATTTTGAATACACTTGCTTTTCCGATACAATTATCATTTTTTCATTAAACGCACATTTACAAGGTAGAAAATTATGTTGAAAAAATTTGCACTTGCCGCCACCACCGTTTTGATTTTATCCGCTTGCGGACAATCTGACGGCGGCAAATCAGCCACCGCCGCCAGTGGCGTGGCAGCCAGCGTTGCCGCAGCCGCCAGCCAAAGCAACAGCACCGCCGCCACCGTTTCAGGCAGCCTGATTGAGCGCATTAACAACAAAGGCACGATTACCGTTGGCACCGAAGGCACTTACGCGCCCTTTACCTACCACGATAAAGACGGCAAATTAACAGGTTACGATGTGGAAGTAACCCGCGCCGTTGCCGCCAAATTGGGCGTAACCGTTGAATTTAAAGAAACGCAATGGGACGCGATGTTGGCAGGTTTGAAAGCAGGCCGTTTTGATATGGTGGCGAACCAAGTGGCTTTGACTTCGCCAGAACGCCAAGCTACTTTTGATAAATCAGAGCCTTATAGCTGGAGCGGGCCTGCGATTATGGCGCGTACAGACGAAACGCGCGTAAACACCGTTGCCGACATCAAAGGCTTGAAAGCGGCGCAAACCTTGAGCAGTAACTACGGCGAAACCGCGAAAAAAGCCCAAGCGGAAATCGTGCCCGTTGATGGTATGGCACAAGCCTTGACTTTGGTACAACAAAAACGCGCTGATGTTACCCTGAATGACACTTTGTCATTTTTGGATTATTTGCAAAAAAATGAAAATTCAGGCTTGAAAATTGTCTGGACAGCAGACGCAAATGAGAAACAAGGCGCAGGTTTGATTGTCAATAAGGGCAATCAAGACGCATTGGCAAAAATCAATGTTGCCATGATGGAATTGCGCGAAGACGGCACTTTGAAAAAATTGGGCGAACAATTTTTCGGTAAAGATGTGAGCGCACAATAATTTAAAATAAATAAGGCAGCCTGAATGATGCCAAGCACGAAATTTCCGCACTCTTCTACAAGATAAATTACCTTGAATTTTATTTCACATCTTGCAACACCATTTCAAAAACAAAACAGGCAAATGCGATGTCGTCGCGTTTGCTGTTTTGTTTTTATGGGGTAGTGATAGTTTTGTCATGGGTGGGACTGCATTTGCGCCATGCTAAATCGCAAACAAATCAACATACAAGACATAATCACGCCCCAAAACAAAAATGCAAAATTTCGCGCAAAAATTATCAAATTTCAGATAATTTTGCGCGATTTTTGTCATATTGTTATCACAAAATGATTAGGGAATGATTACCGATTCTGAAATGCTGTGGTCAGAGATACCGCAATCCCACAGGTACTTGCCATATAACTCAAATTCGTGCGGCTCGTATTCGCTCAAATCTAGGGTTTCGGTAGGATAGATAGACTTGTTGTCGTTATCGCTGATGATGTGGAAACTGTGGCGATTATGGCGAACAAGCCGTTTAACACGGATTTCGTTAAATTGGCGCAAAATATAAATGCCTTCGCCTGCATATTCGGTGCAGGTGCGCCATAGAGCCGTGCCGCCATCAATTAAGGTAGGAAACATACTGTCGCCTTTAATGCGTGTGCAAAACAGATGCGCGGCATCACAGCCTAAATAGTTGATAAAGCTGGTACGAAACCACATAACATCGCAACTGGTATCCCATGCGATTTCGCCTGCGCCTGCACTGGCATAAACATGGCGATAATAGCGAATGGGAACAACACTACTACGGTCTTGTTCGTTTGCCCACATTGTGTAATTTTGGACGGCAGCCTGCATGGATTCAGGCACGCCACTAATTGAAGTGGCGGAATAAAATGGCACGGGTGTACTGCTCGTATGACCTTCAATTAAATGGGATAAGCCCTTTCTCTCTAATTCTTCAATGACTTGTGTAGGGAGTGAATACAAAGTTTTCAGTCCTGCACGTCCCCCTTTTCCTTTTACGGTGCGTGTTTGCCAATTTTGGCTATCCGCCCTTTTTTTTACACCTGTTTTAGTTGTTGGTAAATCCAGTTGTACACCTAATTCAGATGCTTTTTCCACTAATTCTGTAATTTCTTGTGCGCCCAGCTCAACCATTTTTTAGCTCCGAAAAGTAATCTACTCCATTTGAAAGTTGATTACCAAGTTTGATACAGGAGTAGAATACTTTATTTGTAAATAAACCAAAGTTTTATAAAAATTAATCATTTTTTTCTAGGTAAGCAAGTTGATTACTTTGGTAATCTACTTTATCATGTTTACAACTTCAAAACAGAAATTGTAAACCGTTTTGAAAAAATGTTCTTTAACAATTTGAAAAAAGTGCCAATAAATGCTTGATTTGCCTTAATCAACAGTTTGCAAAGACTGTTTAACAGGTTGATTTTGTGGTTATGAGACATAAGGTCAGCCGATTAAGCTGTTTTATTGAAAGGATTTTTTATGCACCCAGAGTTAATTCGTGCGGAAATCAAAATGCGTGGTAAAACTTTAACCGATGTTGCAGAAGCGCATAATGTTTCGTTGAAAGTGGTAAGTTTGGCTTTGTATCAGCCCAGTTTATCAGGCGAAAAGGCGATTGCTGATTTTTTGGGTAAGCCATTACATGAGCTTTTCCCAAAACGTTGGACAAAAGATGGTAAACGCATTCGTCCCCGTTATCAACATTTATATGAAGAGGCAGCCTGAAAATGGAACTGAAATCTCATTATTTCATTGCTGAACTCTTGGAAATGGGCTTGAAGGGCATACCAAGTACCAAAGTTGGCTTGGGCGATTTGGTTAAACGACAGGCTTGGGCTTTCCAAGAAGTCGCAGCCAAAGGCGGCAAAGGTGGCATGAAAAAAGTGTACGCCCCACCGCCTGAAATCATGCGCCAAATCCAAGAATGCTATCAACAGCAAGTGTTGGCACAACAAGCCGCCACCCCTTTACCTGCTTTGCCCGATGTTGAGCCTGAAAAACCCGACCTTTCAGGCAGCACCGAAGCACAGCGCACCCAACTGGGCGCACGCGAAGCTGTGTTGAACGCGATTGAAACGCTGATGGCGGAAACGGGTGGTGTCCTGAAAAGTGTGCTGTTTAAAATAAGCTAACAAAAAGCAGCGAGAACAGAGTATATTTTGATGTGTGAAAACCGAAATAACCCTGAAATGTCCTAGCTGCCAAGAACTAAATATAAAGAAAAATGGCTTCAATGGCAATCACAAACAAAAATATCGCTGCAAAACATGCAAACGATGTTTTATTGGTGACCACGCTCTGAATAACAAAGGCTGTCATTCCGAATCAGATTTCATGATTTGGAGAATGATTGTTAATGGTTGTAGTATCCGCGCTATTTCTAGGATAATGGCTTATAGCAGAGCCAAAATTCAGGCTGCCTTAAAACGCAGCGAACACCAAATCACACCCAAACAAAAACATTATGACACTTTACAAATTGATGAATTTCATACATTTGTTGGACATAAGAAAAACAAAGTCTGGTTGATTTATGCTTATCATGCCAAAACAGGTGAAATAGTTGCATTTGTTTGGGGAAAACGTGATTTGCAAACAGCTCTGGCTTTAAAAACGCGATTAAAAGAACTGAAAGTTACTTACGACCGTATTGCTAGCGATGAGTGGGATGCTTTTGTAAACGCATTTTCTGACGCAGATGACCAATGGATTGGTAAGCAACATACCAAAGCGATTGAAGGAAATAATTGTCGTATTCGTCATCGATTAAGTAGAGCAATACGGCGCAGTCGCTGTTTTTCTAAAACATTGTTTTACCATATTAAAGCATTTAATATTGGTTTTTGGGCGATGAATAATCCTAAACAAGTTTAAATCAGCACACTTTTCAGGACACCACCAAAACTTTTTTCAGGCTGCCTATCTGTTTTTTTCCAAGCAAATATTATACAATTCAAGCCTATTCCCATTTTTTAGTCGGGGTGCTGCCACAAACAAGGCAGCTGAGAAACACCCGTGAACCTGATACAGTTAGCACTGGCGTAGGAAACTAAAATGAATTTAGCTTATTTTCATTCGGTTAGCACTGATTTGGCGTGATTTTATCATGTCAAATCGGTGCTTTCTTTCGTCTGTGGCTGGCTGTTTTTGCACAAGGAAACAGCAATGCACATTCAATATTTAGACAAAATCCGTAAACATAACCCTTTGATTCACAATATTACCAATTTGGTTTCCGCCAATTTTACCGCCAACGGTTTGTTGGCATTGGGTGCGTCGCCGATGATGGCGGAAAGTCCTGATGAAATGGCGGAATTGGCGGCGTTGAGCGGCGCATTGGTGCTGAATTTGGGTACGCCGTCCGATGAAAAAGTCGCCGCCATGCTCAACGCGGGCGCGGCGGCAAATCGGGCGAATGTGCCGATTGTGCTTGACCCTGTGGCGGTGGCGGCAAGCGCATTACGCCGCAATACCGTTTCAAAATTGGCACAAAATATGCAATTTTCTGCCATTCGTGGCAATGCAGGCGAACTGGCGTATTTGGCGGGCGTGGATTGGCAGGCGAAAGGCGTGGACGCGGGCTCGGGTTCGGCGGATTTGGCGCAAATCGCCCAAACGGTCGCGCAAAAATTGAATTGCGTGGCGATTTTAAGCGGCGAAGTGGATTATATTGCCGATGGTAAACAATTTATTTCATTACACAATGGCACAACTTTGTTTCCGAAAGTAACGGCTTCAGGCTGCCTGTTGAGTGCGGTGGTGGGGGCATTTTTGGCGGTTGCGCCGCGTGAAAACGTATTTCAGGCTGCCGCCGAAGCAGTGGCAGTTTACACGGTGGCGGGCGAATTAGCCGCGCAAGATTTATCACCCACGCAAAGCGGCACATTCGCATGGAAATTGTTGGACACGCTGGCAGCCGTGTCCGCCGAACAAGTCGCCCAACTCGTTCATTTACAACAAGGAAATTGATGATGACACCACAGGTTTTAACCATTGCAGGTTCGGATAGTGGCGGCGGCGCGGGCATTCAGGCGGACTTGAAAACCTTTCAAATGCGCGGCGCGTTTGGCACCAGCGTGATTACCGCCGTTACCGCGCAAAACACATTGGGCGTACACGATATTCACATGATTTCATTGGATAATGTTGCCAAGCAAATCGCCGCGATTGGCGAAGATTTCCACATTGGCGCGTACAAAATCGGCATGCTTGGCACGGCGGAAATGATTGAATGCGTGGCACATTCGGTGCGCCAATACGATTTTGGCGCGTTGGTGCTTGACCCTGTGGCGTTTGCGAAAGGCGGCGCGGCTTTGCTACAAAATAGCGCAATTTCCGCATTAAAGCGTGAATTATTGCCGATGGCAAACGTGCTTACGCCGAATTTGCCCGAAACCGCCATGCTCACAGGCATTCATGTTCACAATCAAGATGATGCTGCACAAGCCGCCGCGATTTTGCACGATTTGGGCGTGGACACGGTGGTGATTAAGGGCGGGCATTTGGACGATTCACGCAGCGCGATTTGCCGCGATTTTGTGTTTACCCGCGATGAGCATTTTGTGTTGGACAGTCCGCGTTTTGATACGCCGCATACGCACGGCACGGGTTGCACGTTTTCGGCGTGTGTGGCGGCGGAATTGACAAAGGGGCAAGATGTATTCAGCGCAATTCGTTTGGCAAAACAATGTATTAGTTCGGCAATCGGTCAGCCGATTGGCGTGGGGCATGGGCATGGCGCGGTGAACCATTGGGCATTGGCGCAAGATGATTTTTCAGGCAGCCTGAAAGAGTAAAACAAGGATAAAATAAGGATAATATCATGTTTTCACGAGAATTTTTATCGGTTTACTGGGTCGCTGGTACACCCGATTGTCGGCACAAAAGCATGGGTACGCCGCAAGCCAATTTATTGCACACTTTGGAAAACGCTTTACGTGCTGGCATCACTTGTTTCCAATTACGCGAAAAAGGCGACAACGCTTTAAATAATCCATTACACATCAAATCATTAGCCCAAGATTGCCAAGATTTATGTCGCCAATTCAATGTGCCATTTGTGCTGAATAATGATGTGGCGTTGGCATTGGCGATTGGCGCAGACGGCGTGCATATTGGGCAGAGCGATATGGCGGCGCGTGAAGTATTGGCACAGTCGGCTGGACGGCTGTTTGTGGGTTTGTCCAACAGTTCGGAAGCGGATTTGCAACGCAGTTTCAGGCTGCCTGAATTGGCTTATTGGGCGGTAGGCGCGATTTTTCACACGCAATCCAAACCCGATGCCACGCAAAACGTGGGCTTGGATTTGCTGCGGTTGGCGCGACAGCTTGGCGGCGATAAGCCAATTGTGGCGATTGGCGGCATTACGGTGGACAATGTGGCAAGTGTTCACGCGGCGGGTGCGGACGGCGTGGCGGTGATTTCCGCAATTACGCAAGCGGCAGATGTGGCGGAAACGGTGCGGCGTTTGCGTGGGTGAATGGTTTTCAGGCTGCCTTTCACTACCCTACAAAAATAAAACATTGCCCGCAATCGTTGAGATGCCACCTCTGCTCCCTCTCCTTTGGGAGAGGGCTGGGGAGAGGGAAAAGTCGTTGAGTATCGCCAGTTTTCCCCTCTCCCTAACCCTCTCCCAAAGGAGAGGAACAGGTGGGTGGCAGGCAAAAATTTGTAGGGTAATGAAAGGCTGCCTGAAAAACCAAAAAACCTGTTTTGCCAAAACAAAACAGGTTTTTTAATCAATGATTAAACTCGTGGTTTACCGCCACCCGATTTCGGTTTGCCGCGAAAACTGTCTTTTTTAAAGCCGCCATCACGTTTTACCCCATCACGGCTGCCTTCACGTTTGCCGCCAAACGATTTTTTCTCGCCATACGGTTTTTTGTCGCCCGAGCCACTGCGGCTAGACCAACGGTCGCCTTCGCGTTTGCCGCCGAAACCGCCTTTGCCTTTGGGTTTGCGGTCGGCATTTTTGTTGCGTTTGCGCGTGGGTTCCAAGCCTTCAATCACGGTTTCAGGCAGCTTGCGTTCAATGTAACGCTCAATTTTATGCACCGCCATGTATTCGTTCACTTCGGCAAAGGAAATCGCCAAGCCCGTGCGTCCCGCGCGTCCTGTGCGCCCAATGCGATGCACATAATCTTCCGCTTGTTTGGGCAAATCGTAATTGATGACGTGGGTGATTGTGGGAATGTCAATGCCACGCGCTGCTACATCGGTTGCCACCAAAATTTTGCAACGTCCTTTACGCAAATCCATCAGCGTGCGATTGCGCCAACCTTGCGGCATATCGCCATGCAAGCAATTTGCGGCAAAGCCTTTTTCGTACAATTCATCTGCCAGCACTTCGGTCATGGCTTTGGTGGACGTGAAAATCACGCATTGGTCAATGTTCGCATCGCGCAAAATGTGGTCAAGCAGACGGTTTTTGTGATTTTTGTCATCGCAATACAAAAGTTGCTCTTCAATTTTGCCTTGTTTGTCTTCGCGTTCAATGTCAATGATTTCAGGGTTTTGCGTTAATTTACGCGCCAATTTGCCCACTGCACCGTCCCAAGTGGCGGAAAACAGCAAAGTTTGGCGGTCGGCAGGTGTGGCGGCAACAATGGTTTCAATATCATCAATGAAACCCATGTCCAACATGCGGTCGGCTTCGTCCAACACCAGCACTTCCAAGCGGTCAAAATCAATGCGACCACTGCGCATGTGGTCCATCAAGCGACCTGGGGTTGCCACAATCACGTCAATGGGGCGACTCAAAGCCTTGATTTGCTGACCAAAAGATGAACCACCCACCAAAGTTACGGTGCGTACCCATTTCATGTTTTGCGCGTAAATTTGTGCGTTTTTTTCCACTTGGGCGGCGAGTTCGCGTGTGGGGGTCAGCACCAAAACGCGAGGACCTTTGCCTGATTTTTCGCTGCGTTTGGTGATTTTTTGCAAACTGGGCAACAAGAATGCGGCGGTTTTGCCTGAACCTGTTTGGGCGGAAGCCATGATGTCGCGCCCTTGCAAAGCGGCTGGAATGGCTTGCATTTGAATGGGCGTGGGGCTGTCGTAGCCTGCTGATTTCAAAGCGGAAACAAGATTTTTGTCTAAATTTAAATCGGAAAATTGAATGGTCATGTTTTTTCTTTTTGAAAACAACAACATTCCGCCTGATACAATATATCAGGCAGCCTTTAGAAGCATGAGGCGCAGGGAAAATATGAGATGAAATCGTTTCAGGCAGTCTGAAAATAAAATAACATCAAAAATTTAACAGAAAAGTTGTCGCCAGTTTCACGATACTGGTGGGTTACATCGGCGACAACCTGCAAAAAAGAAAATGCCCCATCTGGGCAGAAATAGGCTGAAGGCGATGGCTTCGGATAAAGAGCGTGGATTATCGTTTATTTTTTGATTTTTGTCAAGAAATTTATGATAAAAACCGAAAAAGTGTGTTTTTTCAGGCTGCCTTATTTTTGCGAAAAAGCCAAAGGCAGCCTGAAAACCCGTTTTTATAATAAAAATACTGTCGCCAAACCCAAAAAGATTAAAAATCCCCCCGAATCGGTTACCGCCGTAATCAGCACCGAACTGCCCAACGCAGGGTCTTTACCAAATTTCTCCATCAGTACGGGAATCAACACGCCCAATACCGCCGCCAGCAATAAATTCAACGTCATCGCCGCCACCATCACCATACCAATCCCCAAATTGCCATACAATAAATACGATACCAGCCCCATCACGCTACCCCACACCAGCCCATTCACCAAAGCCACGCCAATTTCTTTTTTCATCAACACCACCGTTTGCGCTTGCGAAATGCTGCTGCTGGACAGGGCGCGAACAATCATGGTGATGGTTTGATTGCCCGAATTGCCGCCTATCCCTGCCACAATCGGCATCAACGCCGCCAATGCGACAATTTGTGCAATAGAGTCTTCAAACGCACCAATCACGCGACTGGCAATAAACGCCGTAACCAAATTCACCGCCAACCACACCCAGCGATTTTTCACGGAACGCATAACGGGCGCAAACAAATCTTCGTCTTCACGCAAACCCGCCATATTCAACATATCGGTTTCGCCTTCTTCACGAATCACGTCCATCATCGCGTCCACCGTCAAGCGGGCGATGAGTTTTTTGTCGGCATCCACCACAGGCGCGGTAACCAAATCATAGCGTTCAAAGGCGGCGGCGGCTTCTTCCACATCGTCTTCGGCGCGAAACACGACAATATCGCTCACCATCACGTCTGCCACCAAATCTTCGGGGTCAGCCACCAATAATTTGCGAATGGGCAACACGCCTTGCAAAATATCTTCCTGATTCACCACAAAAATTTTATCGGTGTGTTCGGGCAATTTGTCAAAACGGCGCAAATAGCGCAGCACCACTTCACACGTTACATCGGCGCGAATGCTGACCACTTCAAAATTCATCATTGCGCCAACTTGATGGTCGGCATAAGACATGGCAGCCTGAACTTGGGCGCGTTCCGTTTCGTCCCATTCTTTCATCGCTTCCACAACGACTTTTTCGGGCAGGGAATCGGCGAGCTCGGCGAGTTCGTCTGCGTCCATTTCTTCAACGGCGGCGATTAACTCGTCTTCGTCCATGTGTTCAATCAAATGCTCGCGCACTGAATCGGACACTTCCAACAAAACTTCGCCATCTTCTTCGGGATTGCTTAATTGCCAAACAAGGGCGCGTTCTTTGGGCGGTAAATTTTCCAACACGTCTGCCATATCGGCAGGGTGCATTTCTTCCAGTAAACCCACCAACATTTGCAATTGCAAATTGATGTTGATTTCGGGTAACTGATGGGTGTGGGGGTCAATGTCTTTGCTAAAAGGCAGAAGTTCACTGGCAAGCTGGTGAATGCGCTCAATATCGTGATTGCGCTCGTTGTCTTCGTTGATGATTTGCGTATCCATAGTTATGCTCCAACTGCCCAAAATGGCAGAAGTGCATTTCAGGCAGCCTTATTTTGATTGAGAAAATAATAAAAACAATATACTGGGAAGGTCGTCCATGATATTGGGAAAAGTGGTTTGAAAAATTCGGCGTGTATTGTACACGGATTTACGGCTTTCAGGCAGCCTTACGGTATACAACCAAAATTGTATGATTATTTCATTTATCAAAAACACAAAACGCGCTATTCTCACCCATTTGATTTTCTGTGGAAATGTCGGCTTTGAGAGCCAATCTACACCTGCTTTTTCAAAAGTCAGCCAAATGAAAAAATCCCAACCGTTTCATTCACAAAAAATAAAATAGTTCAGGCAGCCTGAAATCAAATGCCCCATAAAAATGCTATAATCGCCCCCTTTTTCAACAGCAGGAAACACATCATGTGGTTCAAACAAATCAGTTTTTATCCCATCAATATCAATCAATTACCCGAAGCCGACACCCTAGCCGACAAATTAAACAGCAGCGAATTTGCGCCCATCACGGGTTTGGATTGGTTTAGCGAAGGTTTTGCTGCGCCGCATGGTTTTTCGCCCGAATTGCTATTTCCAGCCGATTTCACATGGCTGGTTTCGCTCAAACGCTCGGACAAGGTCTTGCCCGCCAGCGTGATTCGTGAATTTTTAGATGAAAAAGTTGCCGAAATTCAAGAAAATGAAAACCGTAAAATTGGCAAAAAAGAAAAAAATGAATTAAAAGAACAAATTACCGATGATTTATTGCCACGCGCATTCACACGCAGCAGCCGATTATATGCTTTGTGCGACACGCGACATGGTTTTTTGTTTGTCAATCATGCTTCTGCGAATAAAGCGGAAAATATGGTGGTGAAATTGCGCGAAGCACTCGGCGGCTTGGAAGCCAAATTGCCCCACACCAAGCAATCGCCCAGCGCATTGATGACCGAATGGCTGGCGGCGGGCGCGGCGGCGGGTGGATTTGAATTGGACAGCGATTGCGAATTGCGCGGCTCGGGCGATGTGGTGTCGGTGGTGAAAGTCGCCAAACAGGATTTGACCGCCGATGAAGTTACCCAGCATTTGAAAACGGGCAAAACCGTGAGCCAAATGGGTTTGGTGTGGCGCGAGCAAATCGCGTTTATTTTGACCGCAGATTTTACATTTAAGCGCATTCAATATTTGGACGTATTACAAGAACAAGCGGAACAGCACGGCGATGACGCACCCAGCATGGCTTTTGCAGAACAAATTTTGATGGCGGAAAGTTTGTCGCAAATGATTTTGGAATTGGTGGAGCATTTGGGTGGTTGGCAGGAAGATTAAATTTTCAGGCTGCCTTCATGTAGGGTACATACTACGCACCAAATCATTCAAGTAATTGAAATTTTGGTGCGTAATACGCACCCTACATGAGTTTTGTCGTGTACCCAAAAGGCAGCCTGAAAATCCATTTAATGCAAATCCGCCACTTCGCCCAAAGCCACCAGCACATTTTGCCATTGCAAATGGCGAGCAAAGTTGGCTGCGGTATAGCCTTCATCGGTTTGCGCTTTGGGGTCTGCACCGTGTTCCAGCAATAATGCAACCAAAGGTGCATTGCCCGCAATCGCTTCCGTGTGCAACAAAGTGTAGCCGCGTTGATTGGATTCGGTAGGCAAATCAGCGTTTTGCTGCAAATGCTCGCGCCATTTTTCTACCATATTCACACACATGGGGTGTTCTTGCACATTTTCGGGGTGGGCTTCTTGCTCGTAAACCAGCAAAGTTTTGCCTGCTTCGCCAAAATTCAAACCCCATGCTTCATCGTGTTCCGCACGTTCCGCTTCGTCCATTTGCAAGCGGGCAGCCTGAACGGTAAAACCGCCATACACCACATCTTGACACAAAAACATCCAATCGCTAATTGCATCCACAGGCAGCCCTTCAATGCGTTCACCTACGCTGACAATCGTCAATTCATGCGGTTCATTCACCAAAGTACCACTGACGTGTATGCCGTCAAAATCAATTTCATTCAACCACATATGCTCGGTACGGATTTCGCCATCAAGTTCCTGCATAAAGGGGGCTTTGACCATCGCAAAATCCAAAGCAGGAATAATGCGGCGGTATTCCCAATACAGTTCACGCCAAAAATATTTGAACGTGGCGCGGGCATACGCATAAGCCTGTTCCAAATCATCATCTGGATTCAACCAAATAATACCCTCTTGTTGATTAAACATCATTTCACCTCAAAATAGGTTTCAGGCTGCCTTTGAATCAAAAAGGCAGCCTGAAAAGATTTACGCGATTTGCGTTTGATGTTCATCGCCCACGCGCTCGCGGATTTTGCCCAAACGGTAAACCGTTTCGCCTTGTTCCGCCAAGAATTTTTCGGCTTTGTCCGCGTTTTCGGGCGACACAATCACGACCATGCCCACACCACAGTTGAACGTGCGGTACATTTCCGCCATTTCCACATTGCCGCCTTGTTGCAACCATTGGAATAATTTGGGCAATTCCCATGCTTTTGCGTCAATTTGCGCCACGCAATTTTCAGGCAACACGCGCGGTACATTTTCGGTAATACCACCGCCTGTGATGTGCGCCATACCTTTGATTTCAAATTCTTTTAAGGCTGCCAAAATCGGTTTCACATACAAACGGGTTGGCGCAATAATCGCTTGACGCAAAGTTTTGTCGCCATCAAAAGGCGCGTCCAAATCGGGATTGTCGCGCGCCAAAATTTTGCGAACCAGCGAATAGCCGTTGGAATGCGCCCCATTGCTCGCCAAGCCCAACACCACATCGCCTGCTTTGATGTTGCGCCCGTTGATGATTTGCGATTTTTCCACCACGCCCACCGCAAAACCTGCCAAATCGTATTCACCGTCTGGGTACATGCTGGGCATTTCTGCCGTTTCGCCACCGATTAGGGCGCAGCCTGATTCTTCGCAGCCTTGCGCGATGCCTTTAATCACATCGGTGGCACGCGCCACGTCCAATTTGCCACATGCAAAATAATCCAAGAAAAACAAAGGCTCTGCACCTTGAACCAGAATGTCGTTCACGCTCATTGCCACCAAATCAATGCCGACTGTGTCGTGTTTGTCCCATTCAAACGCCAATTTCAGTTTGGTGCCAACGCCATCTGTGCCGCTTACCAATACAGGGTTTTGGTATTTTTTGCTGATTTCCACCAATGCGCCAAAGCCGCCCAAATCGCCCAGCACTTCGGGGCGCATGGTGCGTTTGGCAAAGGGTTTGATGTTTTCAACGAGTTGGTCGCCAGCGTCAATGTCCACGCCTGCATCGCGGTAGCTTAAAGATTCTTGGGTCATGGTGTTTTCCAATCATGTGATAAAAAATGGGTTTCAGGCAGCCTGAAAAACGCCATTTTACTGGATTTAACCCAAAAAAAACAGCTTGGCATATCAAGCATATTTTCGGTTAAAATGGGCAAATTTGACAAAATAGGACAATCCAAAATGTTGATTTTTTTAGACTTTGACGGCGTATTGCATTCTGCCGTATCGCGTCCCAATGCGCGTTTATTTAGCCAAATACCGCTTTTGGAAACCTTTTTCAGGCAGCCTGAATGGGAAAATGTGCAATTTGTGGTTTCATCAACATGGCGTTTGGGGCGCGATTTGGACGATTTGCGTCGCCCATTTTCTCCCAATTTTCATGCGCGAATCATTGGCACAACGCCCGATTTACCCCGTTCAGGCAGCCTGAACGGTCATCGTGAACGCGAAATTTTGCAATGGTTGCGCGATTTTGGGCGCGAACAAGACGCGTGGGCGGCATTGGACGATTTGCCCAGCTATTTTGATAAACACATGGCGCGTTTATTTTTGTGTGCCAGTTCAACAGGTTTGGTGGAACATGATTTGCCGCGTTTGGCGGCGCATTTGCGGGAAAATGGGTTTCAGGCAGCCTGAAAGTACACAACAATTTTCCCAATCGCCAAAATGTAGTAGGGTGCGCCGTGCGCACCAAATGGCTGAATAATATAAATATTGCGGCGGGATTGGTGCGCACGGCGCACCCTACTGTTATTTTTGTCGTGTACGGAAAGGCAGCCTGAAAACTAAATTTCTTAACCTAAAACAACATTATTACACTACGCTACGACCCACAAAACAGGTATAATCCGCCGCAATTCTATTTCCCTTAAAACGAAAACACAGGAGCTACACATGAGCGCAATTATTGACATCGTTGCCCGCGAGATTTTGGATTCACGCGGCAATCCAACGGTGGAGTGTGATGTATTGTTGGAAAGCGGCGTGATGGGTCGCGCAGCCGTGCCAAGCGGCGCGTCCACAGGCGAAAAAGAAGCGTTGGAATTGCGCGATGGCGACAAATCGCGCTATTTGGGCAAAGGCGTATTGAAAGCCGTTGAACATGTAAACAATGAAATCGCCCAAGCCCTGATTGGCATTGACGCCAGCGAGCAAACTTATATTGACCAAATCATGATTGATTTGGACGGTACGGAAACCAAAGCGCGTTTGGGTGCGAATGCCATGTTAGCCGTATCTTTGGCGGTGGCGCGTGCGGCGGCAGAAGACGCTGGTTTGCCTTTGTATCGTTACTTGGGTGGTGCAGGTCCGATGGCTTTGCCCGTTCCCATGATGAACGTGATTAATGGCGGCGAACACGCAAACAATAGCTTGGATATTCAAGAATTTATGATTTTGCCAATTGGTGCAAAATCTTTCCGCGAAGCCTTGCGTTGCGGCGCAGAAATTTTCCACGCGCTGAAAAAATTGTGCGACAGCAAAGGTTTCCCAACGACTGTTGGCGATGAAGGCGGTTTCGCACCCAACTTGGGCAGCCACGAAGAAGCCTTGCAACTCATCGTGGAAGCGATTGAAGCGGCTGGCTACAAAGCAGGTGAAGATGTGGCTTTGGGCTTGGATTGCGCGTCTAGCGAATTCTACGAAAATGACAAATACCATTTATCTGCCGAAGGCAAATCGTACACCAGCGAAGAATTTGCAGATTACTTGGAGCAATTGGTGGACAAATTCCCCATCATCTCCATTGAAGACGGCATGGACGAAAACGACTGGGCTGGTTGGAAATATTTGACCAAAAAATTGGGCAACCGCGTGCAATTGGTCGGCGATGATTTGTTCGTTACCAATCCAAAAATTTTGGCAGAAGGCATTGACAAAGGCGTTGCCAACGCCCTGTTGGTAAAAGTGAACCAAATCGGTACTTTGAGCGAAACTTTGAAAGCGGTGGATTTGGCAAAACGCCATCGTTACACCAGCGTGATGAGCCACCGCTCTGGCGAAACCGAAGACAGCACCATCGCCGATTTAGCCGTTGCCACCAACTGTATGCAAATCAAAACAGGTTCATTGAGCCGCTCCGACCGCATGGCAAAATACAACCAATTGTTGCGCATTGAAGAAGAATTGGGCGAAGCTGCTTACTACCCTGGTATTGCCGCATTTTATCAGTTGAAAAAATAATGAGTTAAGCATTATTTGATGGAAAATAGGCTGCCTGAAAACCATTATATTGGTTTTCAGGCAGCCTGTAACTCTTACTAAAGACACAAAATAAAGTAGGTTATCATGAAGTACATTACCATTGGTTTAACGGTGATATTTTTGGGGCTACAATACCAAATTTGGTTTCACAAAGGTGGTTTACGCACCGAATATGAAGTGATGAAACAAAAAGCCGCCGCCGCCGAAGAACAAAATCGCAAATTAGCCCAACGCAATGAACAATTAAAAGCCGAAGTAAAAGATTTAAAAAATGGCTATGAAGCCGTAACCGAAATGGCGCGCACGCAATTGCATTATATTCAAGCGGGCGAAACATTTTATAAAGTTCAATAATTTCAGGCAGCCTGAAAAAGGAAAAGCACATGAAAATCAGCACTCAATTTGACGCTGGCTCGGTGGTGGTACACGATTTGTCCAATCCCGACCACATTCGTTTGGCGTTACGCCCTGATAATGCTTCAGAATTTGCCCAATGGTTTTATTTTCGTTTGCAAGGCGCGGCGTACACGCGTTGCACCATGCACTTTGAAAATGCGGCGCAATCGGCGTATCCCAATGGCTGGGAAGATTATCAGGCGGTGGCTTCTTACGACCGTCAAAACTGGTTTCGTGTGCCATCGCGTTATGAAAATGGCGAATTAATTATTGAACACACGCCGCTCGCCAACAGCATTTATTACGCTTATTTTGAACCCTATTCGCATGAACAACATTTGAATTTGCTCGGTGAAGCGCAAGGCAGCGGCTTGTGCCAAATTGATGACTTGGGCAGCACCGTGCAAGGGCGCGATTTGAATTTGCTCACCATCGGCAGCCAAGCCGAAAGCGATTGGAAAATTTGGATTATCGCCCGCCAGCACCCTGGGGAAACAATGGCGGAATGGTTTATTGAAGGCTTGCTCGCGCGACTGCTTGACCCGCAAGACCCCACCGCTCGCGCTTTACTGGATTGCGCCACATTCTATGTTGTGCCGAATATGAATCCCGATGGCAGCGTGTTGGGCAATTTGCGCACCAACGCAGCGGGCGCAAATTTAAACCGCGAATGGGTCAATCCCACATTAGAGCGCAGCCCCGAAGTGTATTATGTACGCGAAAAAATGCACGAAACAGGCGTGGATTTATTTTTGGATATTCATGGCGATGAAGGGTTGCCCTACGTTTTTGTCGCAGGCACGGAAGGCGTACCGAATTACAATGAACGCATTGCTATGCTGGAAGACGTGTTTAAAGACGCGTTTCAGGCTGCCTCCCCTGATTTTCAAGACGAATATGGCTACCCCAAAGACGCGGCAGGTCAAGCAAATTTGACTTTGGCGACCAATTATGTGGGCAATGAATTTAACTGTTTGGCGTTTACTTTGGAAATGCCGTTTAAAGACAATGCGGCATTGCCCGATGACGATTTTGGCTGGAACGGTCAGCGTTCCCTGCGTTTGGGCGAAAGCATTTTGAGCGCGATTTGGGCGACTTGTCCGTATTTGCGTGATTAAAAAACAAAATGGCAAAATTTCAATTCAATTATTGATGAAATTTTGCCATTTTTTATATTAATATTTATCGCATTAGCGACTCATCACAATGCCTTCACCGCGATACGGTTCAAAATGCTCGCGTTTATCCAACAGCATTGCCAATGGGTGTTTTTGATACGATTCAATGGCTTGCAATAATTCCGCGCGGGTTTTCAACACCAGCCGTTTTTCTTTTTCAATAAAGCCCATCTCATTGTCCACCTGCATTAAAGTCAAAACAAATCTTTCCAAATCAATACTATAAATTGCATCAAAAATAAATTCTGCATCAGGCGAAGAGCCATGAATCAAATTATTTTGCAAATAAGCATTCATGTTTTTCAAATTAGGCTCTTGATTCGGAAGTGCGGATTGGATAGTCCAAGTCATGATGATGTTTCCTTTATATTTATTTATTCAATTTTCAGGCAGCCTGAAACGAATTTTTTTGTAAACAATACAAATAGGTGCATTCTTTTTGTCGCGCAAAGGCGAGTGGGTCGCGTTCATCGGTGGCTTTACGGTGGCTGGGGACGGTGTGGCTTTGCGCCGCAATGTGCCAACCGTATTCGGCAAACCATTGTTGCAGGCTGCCTGAATCGCGCAAACCCAAATGTTCCGCCAAATCCGACATAATCAGCCACAATTCACCGTCCGCCGCCAAATGTGCCGCCGCTTCACGCAACACGCCGTGCAGCATACTGTGATTCGGGTCATACAAGGCGGTTTCCACCGCCGAAGTGGGTTTCGCAGGCAGCCAAGGGGGATTGCAAACAATCACATTCGCCACGCCATCGGGAAAAAAATCTTGTTGCAACACCTTGATTTGATTTACTAAACCCAAACGCGCTATGTTTTCACGCGCACACAATACGGCGCGTGGATTATTGTCAGTAGCGATGATATTTGCCACACCGCGCCGCGCCAAAATCGCCGCCAATACGCCACTACCCGTGCCAATATCAAAAGCGGTGTGGCAATTTTCAGGCAGCCTTATTTGTTGAACCAAATCCAAATATTCTCCACGCAAAGGCGAAAATACACCAAATGGCACATGGATTTTGTCGCCGCCCAAAGCGGAAATGGGTACGCCCTGTTTATGCCATTCATGCGCCCCGATAAATCCGAGTAACTGATTGAATGGCAATAAAAATGCTTCCGTATTCGCCACACCATACACGTCCAACAAGGCAGCCTGAACATCGGGCGCACGCGGCAAATCCACCGTAAAATTCACCCCCACTTCCACCAATAACATATTGATTTCACGGCTTTGTTGCGATTGCGCCAAACGGTGTTTGTGGAAGATTTCTGCTGGGGTGGCGGCGGGTTTACTTGGTTTGCGGACACGTTTTTTCAGAGCAGCAAGCAATTGTTTTCCTTGATGAAAATCGCCACGCCACAGCGTTGCCGTATTATTTTTGGCAGCCTGCAAAATCTGCTCCGCCGATATTTGCGCGCTTTCCTGTACATTTTGCGGCGGTTTTTGACTGCTTTCGTTGCGATATTCAATTGGGGTTTGGTGCAGAATAAGCGTGTGCATGGTGCAAGATAAATGAATAGATAGGTTTTATTGTAATACGAATACCATAAATATAAAAGCATTCAGGCAGCCTGAAAAAATCTGCCCAAATGCTTTTATTTATCAAATCAAACAATTGTAAAAAATATTACTGCTTCATACGCGAGCCAGAAAATGCGCCGCTAATATTTTTTTCTTGATTGGAGAATACGCCCATCACCGTGCCAGCCGCGTTTTCACGATTGCTTTCACTGCGATAAAACTGACCATCAACCTGTGTGGCTGCGCCCGTAACCGATTGGAAAGTTGTGCCGCGAATAGTCGCGTCCACATCAAAACCTGTGGTGGCTGGACCATCTATGGGACGCCAATCATCGGCGGCATGGATTTTACCCGTTACAGTCTTCTTACCAAAATCCACATTCAAGAAAGTTGTGCCAGTTCCACCCACCACCGAGCCATCGGCGCGTTTTTCCACGCCATAACTCGTACCCAAATAATGGGCGGTGCCTGTGGTTGGCATTTCGTTTGATGGTGTTTTTTCCCCCACCAAAACAAAGGTGTATGGATTTTTACTTTCCACACCCTTATACACCGTAAATGTATCGGCATAAGCAGTAGAATCTGCAGGCAAATCCTTGATTAAAGGCAAAGATAAAGTTTTACCCGTGCTGCCATCAACCACACGCACTCGCTCAATTGCTGCACGCTTTTCCGCACGCACCGAACCATCGGTTTTCAGCGATTCCAAACGCGCTTCAGGTGTAACGCCATAAGCCGTAATCCGATAAGTACGCATTTCCGCCCCAGCCGTGTTGTTGCCCGAGCCAGAACCTGAACCTGAACCACCTGAACTTGCTGTACTCGTACTGCCGCTACCACCACTATTGCTCGCACCCGCTGTACTGCTGCCACCGCCTGTCGCGTCTGCCGTTGGCGTACCACCACTACCACCATTACCTGAAGAGCCACTCGCACCACCCGAACTTGAACCCGCAGCCCCGCCCCCAGAACTGGCAACCGAACCACTTGAGCTGCCATCTGAATTCAAAGCATAACTCGTGCCGCCACTAGAACACGCCGTCATGACCGCTAAAGTCATGGCTGCTATTGCAAATAATTTCATAATCAAAACTCCATTGACCATTGATGATTGATGTTTCAGTTAAATCTGATAAAACTGTTTTATTTTAACCCAAGTTAAGTATAATTTGATAATAAATCATATTGAAATCACATTATTTTTCAGGCAGCCTTTCAGTACACGACAAAAAATCGGAAGACCTGTTTTGGGTTTGAAAAATAGTCCAAAGTTGCCATCATCAACATGGCGGCTTTGGCAAGCTG
>NZ_JQKH01000009.1 GCF_000745955.1 Alysiella crassa DSM 2578
AGTTCGCTCAATTCAGTCATATTGGATTAGTCGTGAGAAAATTAATACGATACCACTGAATTGATGCGGACTTCTTTTTTTATTGTACTTTTTTTGTCGTGTACTGAAAGGCTGCCTGAAAACTTATTTCTGAAACTGCTTCAAAAAATTCAAGTCATTATCAAAGAACAAACGCAAATCGTTCACGCCATAACGCAACATCGCAAAGCGGTCTAAACCAATGCCAAAGGCGAAACCCGTGTATTTTTCAGGGTTTATGTTCACATTTTTCAAGACGTTGGGGTGAACCATGCCACAGCCGCCCACTTCCAGCCATTTGCCGTTGTCGCCCATGATGTCAATCTCGGCAGACGGCTCGGTAAACGGGAAAAAGGACGGACGGAAACGCACTTGCAAATCATCGCGTTCAAAAAAGTTGCGGATAAAATCGGTAAACACCGCTTTCAAATCGGCAAAACTCACGCCTTCTTCCACCCACAAACCTTCGCATTGGTGGAACATGGGCGAGTGGGTTGCGTCCGAATCCACGCGATACACGCGCCCTGGGGCGATGATGCGAATGGGCGGATTTTGCTTGTCCAGCATATAGCGGATTTGAATGGGGGACGTGTGGGTACGCAGCACATCGCCATTTTCCACATAAAAGGTGTCTTGCATGGCGCGCGCGGGGTGGTTTTGCGGAATATTCAGGGCTTGGAAATTGTGAAAATCGTCTTCAATTTCAGGCCCATCGGCAACGTCAAAACCCATGCCGTGAAACAGCTCCACCACGCGCTGTAAAGTCAAAGTAACGGGGTGCAAACCGCCAGCACTTTGCCCACGCGCAGGCAGGGTAATGTCCAACGCCTCTGCCGCGAGTCGTGCTTGTAATGTTTGTTCTTCTAATTGGGCGCGTTTGTTGTCGTAGGCTGCCTGAAATTGGTTTTTGCATTCGTTGATGTGTGCGCCCACGGTTTTGCGTTCTTCGGGCGACATCTGCCCCAGTTGTTTCAATAAAACATTCAGTTCGCCTGTTTTGCCCAAATATTGGGCTTTGACGAGTTCAAGTGTTTGTTGGTCGGCGGCGTTGGCGATGGCGGCAATGCCGTTTTGGGTGATTTGGGTGGCGTTGTTTTGCATAATGAATTTGATTTTTCAGAAATAAAAAAATGCGCTATTTTAACGCATTTTTGGGCTTTCAGGCAGCCTGAAAAGGGGAAAATCATCGCATTTGCCCATTCCATTCAGGCTGCCTGAAATAAAATTATTCAATAATTTCAATACTATCGCCCACGCGCAACACCCCCGATTGTCGCGTTCGCATATTCATGCCAAACACCGCGCCACGATGTTTGGCTAAATACGCAAGAGGTTGTTGTTGCGGATGTTTTTCTAAAGTATGAACATCTATCGTGGTCAAAACACAGCGTTTGCACGGTTTAAATAACTCAAATTCTGTCGTGCCAATGCGAATGCGTCGCCATTTTTCTTCCGCCCACGCTGCCGCGCCGTCCAGCACCACATTGGCGCGAAAACGATTCATATCAAAATGTTCGCCCAAAATCGCATTCAAATCCGCCAAACTCGCCGCATTGGTCAGCAAAAACGGCGCACCATCGGCAAAAGAAAGCGGCGTATCGGGCGGTAACAGCCGCGTACTGCGTTCGCCCAACCAAAACAAGCGCACCGCCTGCCCCAGTTTTGCCGACAACCATTCGTCCGCCGCCGTGTCGCCCGAATAAGCGGTAAACGTGTCTTGCCAAACTTGCACGGGCGCGATTTCGGTGTAATCTTTTGAATAAACAGATAAACTGTCGCCATCAGGCGCAATCATTTTCAGGCTGCCTGCATGGGTTTCGGTGTGAAAATGCAATAAAATGGGCAATTTTCGCGCGGTGATAAACGCGCCATTGGCTTGAGCAATCAGCCATTCGCGGTCGTGGCGCAAACCAATGGGCGAAAAATCCGCTACGTTTATCGCCACGCCGCGCATGGATTTCACAGGGTAATGATTTAATTCAATAATATTCATAATCAAGGCAGCCTGAAAATAGGGAAAACTGGATTTTCTCATATTTTCAGGCTGCCTGAATGAAATTATTATTTTTGAAAATGCGTTTGGCGGAATTTTTGTTGCGCCACAAAACGCTCTTCGCCGCGCCCACCTTGCAAACGCGCGATTTTTTTCGCTTCTTCAATCATGGGGACTAATTTGCTGTTGGGGTATTGCTTGGCATAATCTGCCCATTTTTTCTCAATTTCGGCAAATTCTGCCACTTCATCAGACAAAATCGGCTCATGATTCAAAGCAACGGGCATTTCTTCATTGCCAAACAAAAACAAATCGGCGTATTCATTGAATTTCGCTTTGGCTTCATTCTGATACGCGCTATTGGGGTGCTGCTGCAAAAAGTTTTCCCACGCCGAAACGCGTTCCGATAAATGCTTCCATTGCACCACCACATTGTCTTCGGTGGGTTTGGGGGCGCGTTCTTGCGCTTGCAGACGAATATAGTTATCCACATCGGGACTGGCTTTGCCTGTAAACAAATTTTGATAATAATCAGGGGTTTCCTGAATCGCCATCACGCCCATGCCCGAATCCACCAACATTAAATTAGCCTGTGCCAATTTATCTATAAACTGCTTCATTTCGCCGACAGGCACACGCGGTTCGTTGGGTTCGGGGTCGCTTGCCATATCCTGCCAATTTTTGGGGTCATCGTAGTTTTCCAAAAAATTGGCGTGTTGCGCATTCAATTTGGTAACATAGGTGTGAACGCGTTGATGGTGGTCGCGGTAAAGCTGGTCGGCTTGCGTGGCGGTGGCGTTTTGCAATTGGCTTTTAAGAGATTGATTTAATTTAATCAATTCCGCATATTCGCCTGTGGCTTCTGCCTGTTTGCCCGCATTCACATTACCCAAAGAAACGGCTTGGTTTTTGTCTTGGTTTTGTGCTGGCGTTTGCTCGGTGCGTGGCGGCTCGCAAGCGGTCAGCACCAGCAAGCTGGCTAAAGTAATAATTTGTTTTTTCATGATGTTTCTCGTGATGATGGAAAACCAAATTATAAACACAACGGCATAAAACAACAAAAATAGGCTGCCAAAAAACATCAAATTGTCGCATTTAACGAAAATTTAACATTTTCAGGCAGCCTGAAATTATTTCCGTGTCTGAAAGGTAGCCTGAAAATGCTGCCCATCTACTTGCCACGTCATTATCCAATCGTGCCGCGATTGCGTACACAAGGGCAAACGCACACCTTGCGCCAACCACACACCATCGGCTTGTTTTTCCAAGACAAATCGGTTAAAACCCATGTCCATATCGCGCATGGTAAACGAAGCGTGGATTTCACGCACATTCGGCGGCACATTTGCGGCGCGTATCGTGAACAGCGTTTTGTTGTCGCCCACGCCCACCAATTGCATACTCGCGCCCTGATTGCCAAAGGGACACGCCATTTGTGAAATTTGGCAATCCATTGATTGCACAGGTTTTTGATTGCCCTGCCACCACAGCAACATAGCGATTTTGATTGCCGCAAACACCAGCAAACCAACCGCTAATATTATCCATTTTTTTTGATTATTCATAAACTTAACCCTTTCAGGCAGCCTTATTTTTGTAGGGTAATGAAGGCAGCCTGAAAACTAAAACCGCTCATTTGCGCCCAAATACCGCCATTTTCCAGTCGGCAACGTGCCCAATTTCACTTTTCCAATCCGAATCCGCTTCAAACCCACCACGCGCAAACCAACCAATTCGCACATACGCCGAATTTGCCGCTTTTTGCCCTGTTTTAACACGAAACGCAATTGGTCTTCGTTTTGCCATTCCACTTTGGCGGGGCGCAATTTTTCGCCGTCCAAACTCAAACCGTGATTGAGCAAAGCCAAACCGTTTTCCGTCAATTTGCCTTTCACGCGCACCAAATATTCTTTTTCGCTGTCGCTGTGTTCGCCGATTAATTGTTTTGCCACGCGCCCATCTTGGGTCAAAACCAGCAAGCCCACCGAATCAATGTCCAGCCGTCCAGCAGGGGCTAAACCTTTTAATTGACTGGTTTCAAAGGGAATTTTACTCGTGTCGCCGTCCCAATGATTTTCCGCCGTGATTAATTCAATGGCGGCGCGGTATTCTTTTTCAGGCTGCCCACTTACATAACCCACTGGTTTATTTAATAAAATGGTAACGCGTTTGGCTTGTTGTTGATGGGCGCATTTATCCAAATCAATGCGGTCGCTCGGCACAACTTTTTGCCCCAACACCGCCACCACGCCATTGACTTTCACCAAACCCTGTTCAATATACGAATCGGCTTCGCGCCGCGAACAGATTTTTAATTCCGCCATGCGTTTGGATAGGCGTATTGCTTCAAATTCTGACATATTCAGGCTGCCTGAAAATTAAAAAAGACCATTATAACTGAATTATTATCGCTGCTTAATATAAGCGTAAACATAATTTAATTCATCATTAACATAAAATTGCGCTGCGCCCAATTGTGCTTTTCAGGCTGCCGTGTTATCGTAATCTTTTTTAATTAACAATAATTTAGGAATACTCAAATCATGAAAAAACAAGTGATTTTAACCGCACTCATCGCCGCCTTTGCCGTTACAGGTTGCGCCAACAAATCGGTGTATAGCGGCAATGTCTATACAGGCAGCCAAGCCAAAGAAGCGCGTGGCATTAGCTATGGCACGATTGTTTCCGTGCGCGAAGTGCAAATCCAAGCCCCTAGCTCTGGCGTGATTGGCACAACGGCTGGCGGCGCGATTGGCGGCATTGCTGGCTCCAGCATGGGCGGCGGACGTGGTAGCGATTTGTTGGGTGTATTGGTTGGCACAGTTGGCGCGGTGGTGGGCAATAAAATTGAACAAGGTTTGAGCAAAGTTACTTCTTTGGAGATGGTAATTCGCAAGGATGATGGTTCGGAAATTGTCGTGGTACAGAAAAAAGAAGCAGGTTTAACACGTGGTGCGCGTGTACGTTTGGTGGGCACATCTTCAGATGTAAATGTATCACCACTGTAAAGGTAAATTTGGTGCATAAACCAGTCTAAAATTATATTACTGTAGACAGGATTATCTCCTAAATGTTTGTTATTGCATAATATAAATATTATCTGCTATAATCATCATTAATTTTTCAGGCAACCTGAATGTTTTAGTAATGTTTACTTAAATATTCAGGCTGCCTGAAATCTTAATGACTGTATTCACAAGGAATTGATTATGAAACGCTTTGCAATAACACTCCTGTTTGGTTCACTTTTATTGGCAGCCTGTAATGCTGATGACACCACATCAGATACTGTAAGCGCATCACAATCTTCTGCAGTCAGTATTGCTAGTATGCCTGTTCTCACAGAAAATCTCCCTACTTACAACATACGTTTTGCCAATGAACCTTATCCACCCTTTAATATTTTGATGCCCAATAATACATTTGAAGGCTTGGAAACGGATATATTGCAAGCAATTGCCAAAAAACAAGGCTTCAAAATATATACCCAACCTTATGTGTGGGATGTGATTTTTAAAGATTTCAAACAATCTAATTCACATATGGTTGGCGGTGGTTTAGCCAGTGAAGATTTTGATTTGAGTGAAATCGCATTAAGTAAAGCCTATATGCGTTCCCCTGATTGTGTAGTTGCTACCCATGCTAAAAAATTACAAGATTGGCACAAACGTAAAATTATTACAGTCAGCAGTGATGAATTAGATGATAGTTTAATTGAAGATTATCAAGTTAAACGGCGTAATATTCATAATGTACGTACACAATACCAAGCATTAGGTGGTTTACTAAATAAACAAGCAGATGTTACCATTAGTGATTGCCATGTTTTAAAATACCATATTTATGGTACGTTAAAAAATCAAAGCTTTGTTATTAAAGAATTGTCCATTGAGCCACATGATACATCTTATGATTTGGTTTTTGGTGTACACAAAGATGAAAAGGAATTATTAAAGAAAATCAATGCAGGTATTGAACAATTAAAACAAAGTGGTGAAATAGATAAAATCATCAAAAAATGGACTACCGAACAAACTAATCCCTAATTTTTTGTCATTTACTGTGTAAATTGAGTATAATTTTAGAACCTGTGTTTGTAAGATTGATGGCTTGATTTTATTGACAATCCTTGCGAATACAAGGTAACTTTTCATGCTAATATTGAGCATATTAGCGTGGAAAAGCCAATGAATGCAGTAGGCGCAGGAAGTGGCGATAAAAGCAAGCTATTAAGATTATGAACACAGGTTCTTAAACCTTTACAATTCTTATTTTTACACTTGAAAGTAAATTTCTTAAAAATTCAAATAAGTAAAACTTTTAATTGTTAAATTTGAGGAATTTTGCAAAGGTTTCAGGTTGCCTTTTTGAAAATTCTAATGGAGAAATTAATGATGAAAAATCTAACCATAACTTCTCTGCTGAGTATTTTATTACTCGTGGCATGTGATGATTCACCACCATCAAATTCAAACAATAAGGCAGCTTCAGCTATTAATACCCTTGCAGTTGCACAAAATTTACCTGTTTATACCATTCGTTTTTCCCATGTATCTTATCCGCCCTTTAATATGATGAGATCTGATGGAACTTTGATGGGATTGGAGAGCGATGTTTTGAATGCAATTGCCAAACAGTCAGGTTTTCGTATACAAGCGCAGCCTTATGTATGGAAGATAATTTTTAAAGATTTGAAAAAATCCAATGTACATTTAGTGGGGGGCGGCTTGGTGGAAGAAGATTTTGATTTAACAGAATTGGTTTTGAGTAAGCCTTATATGCGTTCCCTTGATTGTGTGGTTGCTCAACAGCCTAAATATTTAGAAGATTGGTATAAACGCAAAATTGTTACTGTAGAAAGTGATGAATTAGATGAAAGTCTAATAGAAAATCATCAAGTCAAACAAGATAATATTAAAAATGTATACACACAATATCAAGCATTAAGCATGATTTTAGATAAGAAAGCTGATGTTGTTGTTAGTGATTGTCATGTTTTGAAATACTATATTTATGGTTCATTGCAAAATCAAGAATTTTTTATTAAAGAGTTATCCATTGATGAAGGTGATACATCTTATGATTTGGTTTTTGGGGTACGCAAAGATCAAACGGAATTATTAAATAAAATCAATATAGGTATTGAACAATTAAAACAAAGTGGCGAAATGGATAAAATCATCAAAAAATGGACAAGTAAACAAAATCATCGCTAATTTTTGTCATTTATCGTGTAAATTGAGTATAATCCGTTTTTTCCCTTTTCAGGCTGCCGTGTGTTTTCAGGCAGCCTGAAAAATTTTTTTTAATCAGATGAATCAGCCCCGCAATTACGGGCTACCTGACGAAAGCACAAACCATGAAAAAAGTTTTTATCCGCACCTTTGGCTGCCAAATGAACGAATACGACAGCGAAAAAATGCTCTCCGTATTAGCCGAAGGCGATGAATTGGAACAGGTTTCCGAACCCGAACAAGCCGACATCATTTTGTTCAACACCTGCTCGGTGCGCGAAAAGGCGCAAGAAAAGGTGTTTTCCGATTTGGGTCGCGTAAAACATCTGAAAAAACAAAATCCCAATTTAATCATTGGCGTAGGCGGTTGCGTGGCATCGCAAGAGGGTGAAGCCATTGTGCAACGCGCCCCTTATGTGGACGTGGTGTTTGGTCCCCAAACCCTGCACCGCTTGCCCAAAATGATTATGGACAAGGAAACCACAGGCTTGTCGCAAGTGGACATTTCCTTTCCCGAAATTGAAAAATTTGACCACCTGCCCCCTGCGCGTGTGGAAGGCGGCAGCGCGTTCATTTCCATTATGGAAGGCTGCTCCAAATATTGCAGTTTCTGCGTGGTGCCTTATACGCGCGGCGAAGAATTTTCGCGTCCACTCAATGATGTTTTGACGGAAATTGCGGGCTTGGCGCAACAAGGCGTGAAAGAAATCAACCTGTTGGGGCAAAACGTGAACGCCTATCGCGGCGCAATGGACGATGGCGAAATTTGCGATTTTGCGACTTTATTGCGGATTGTGCATGAAATTCCTGAAATTGAGCGCATTCGTTTTACCACCAGCCACCCACGCGAATTTTCAGACGCGATTATTGAATGCTACCGTGATTTGCCCAAATTGGTGTCGCATTTGCATTTGCCGATTCAAAGCGGCTCCGACCGCGTGTTGAGCGCGATGAAACGCGGCTACACGGCTTTGGAATACAAATCCATTATCCGCAAATTGCGTGCCATTCGCCCTGATTTGTGTTTGAGTTCGGATTTCATTGTCGGTTTCCCCGGGGAAACGGAACGCGAATTTGAGCAAACTTTGAAATTGGTTAAAGACATTGCTTTTGATTTGAGTTTTGTGTTCATTTACAGCCCACGCCCTGGCACACCAGCCGCGAATCTGCCAGACGATACGCCCCACGAAGAAAAAGTCCGCCGCTTGGAAGCCTTGAACGAAGTGATTGAGGCGGAAACGGCACGCATCAACCAAACCATGCTCGGCACAATCCAACGCTGCTTGGTGGAAGGCGTGTCCAAAAAAGACCCTGATATGTTGCAAGCGCGTACCGCCAATAATCGCGTGGTCAATTTTTTTGGCGATGTGTCGCTGATTAACCAAATGGTGGAAATTGAAATCACGGAAGCGTTTACGTTCAGTTTGCGTGGCGAATTGGTGGAATAATGTTTTCAGGCTGCCTTATTGATTTTTTGCAATCAAGGCAGCCTGAAAACTTTTTTACTCAATCATTTGTACTTCAAACACACGCCCAATTTTCGCCCATTCGGCTTTTTCTGTGGTCAAAGCGGCGGAGGTAAGCGGATTCTCTTCCAGCCAAGTTCGTGAAATTTTCAACACAAAACCATTGCCTTGCGCACTCAACATCGTGTTTTGCGGCAGAGACAAATCCAGTCGCGCCCGACAAAACAGTACCGCCAAACGCAATGCCAATACGGCATACCACAACATCGGTTTTTCGGGCAACACATCTGCCATTTTTTTCAAATCGCCGCGTTGCCCCAAAGTGATGTTTGCCAACAAATCTTGTTCGGCGCGTGAAAAACCTGACATATCGGCGTTTGCGAGAATATACGCCGTGTGTTTGTGGTAGCCCATGTGGGCAATGTCCAGCCCAATTTCGTGCAACATTGCCGCCCAATGTAAATAATTTCCCCAATAATCAAATTCTTGCAAAGAATGCGCTTGCGCCAAACCTGTTAAAAATTGTTTTGCCAATTCGCCCACGCGCTTGGCTTGATTTTTGCTGACATGGTAGCGTTCTTGGAATTGCGCCGCCGTTTCATCGCGCAAATCTTCTTCTAAACTTCTGCCAATAAAATCAAAGAATAAGCCATCGCGTAACGCGGCTTCGGTAAACGCCATTTGCTTGATGTCCAATTCCATAAACGCCGCCATCATCACCGCCAAACCGCCTGCAAACACGTCTTCGCGCTCTGATTTTAATCCCGATAATTTGGCTTTTTTTACGCTGCCTGCGTCCACGATTTTCGCCATTAATTTGTTCATGGTGACGAGCGTAATGCCTTGTTCAGACAAGTTTTCGGCGGCAATCACATTGGCAATCGCTTTTGCCGTGCCTGATGTGCCGAGTGTGATGTCCCAGCCTGTGCGTTTGTAAATTTTGCTGATTCTTTGAATTTCGCCACGCGCTGATGTGATGGCAGCCTGAAAATCTTTTTCATTGATTTTATTAACAAAAAATTTATTGGAATAGGTAACGCAGCCCATAGGCAAACTTTCCAATTTTTCAGGCTGTGCTTGGCTGCCGATAATGAATTCGGTGGAGCCGCCGCCAATGTCAATAATCAGCATTTTTTGCCCGTGATTGGGGTAGGTATGCACCACGCCTGTGTAAATCAGGCGGGCTTCTTCGTGTCCCGCGATGATTTCAATGGGGAAGCCCAAAGCGGCTTCGGCTTGCGGCAAAAATTGTTTGATGTTTTTGGCGACACGGAAAGTATTAGTCGCCACCACGCGCACATTTTCGGGCGCAAAACCACGCAGCCGCTCGCCAAATTGCGCCAAACACGCCAAAGCACGTTGTTGGCTGGCTTCGTCCAAATGTTTGCGCTCGTCCAAGCCGCCTGCCAATCGCACCATTTGTTTGATGTTTTCAATCACTTGTGGTTGTCCGCCATTGTTTTGGCAGATTTGTAAACGAAAGCTGTTTGAGCCTAGATCTACGGTGGCGAGCATGGGTAATGGGTTCATAGTTAATCCTTAAAGTTTAATCCTTTGGTTTGTCAATTTGGTTTTCAGGCTGCCTGATGGTATACGATAAAATTCACGTAGGGTGCGTACCACGCACCAATTTTGTGGGTCATTCGGTGCGTGGTACGCACCCTACGTCTTAAGCCAAATACAAAAATACCAACCATTTCATTCACAAAAAATAAAATCGTTCAGGCAGCCTGAAGATTAAATTTTGTAAAGACCACGAAACCGAAATGGTAACACAAGCCCACAAAATCAGCAGCAAAACCGCACAAATCCACACTTTCAGGCAGCCTGAAAATTCATTTTGCAGCTAAATCAAATAATAAAAATAGGCTTATTAAAATTGTATGATTTTTACAACGATTACTAATTAATTTACAAACTCTTGCACAATAGACAACACACTCACAGCATGGCGCAATCTCGCTATAATCCAGCCCATTTCAATTTGCCATACCCTATCACCATGAAAACCACCGCCTTTTTTACGCGAGAACATTTTGCGCCTTATTTTGACCGCCGTGCACTGACAATGTTGTTTTTGGGCTTTGCTGCGGGTTTACCAGGGCAGCTTATTTTTGCCACGCTGGGGCTGTGGCTGCAAGAAGCAGGCATTGAACGCAAAATGGTTACCATGTTTAGCTGGGCGGGTTTGGGTTATTCATTTAAATTTGTCTGGTCGCCTTTGGTGGACACGCTGGTGTTGCCGTATTTGACGAAATCTTTGGGGCGGCGGCGCAGTTGGTTGCTGGCTTCGCAAATCATGATGGCGACTTCGGTGTGTGTGATGGCGTTTACCGACCCATCGCATTCTGCGGCGAGTTTGACGACAATGGCGTTGGCGGCGGTGTGTTTGGGTTTTTCGTCTGCCACGCAAGACATTGCGATTGACGCGTATCGCATTGAATCTGCGCCGAATGATATTGCGCTGCAATCTATTATTTCATCAACTTATGTGATGGGCTATCGTTTTGGCATGATTTTGACGGGTGCAGGCAGCCTGAAATTGGCAGACTGGCTGGGCAGTACGCAACAAAATTATCAATACGGCGCATGGCAAACGACTTATATTGTGATGGCAATTATTATTGCCGCCTGTACGCTCGGCACATTGTGGGCAAAAGAGCCGCCTGTCGCTGCCGAACAGCAAAATCGTTTCCCGACACGCGATAATGTGCGTTTGGTGCTGATGTTTATTTTATCGGTATTGGGATTGGTGTTTGCCTATCGTTTTTTAGGCGATGTGTTGCCTGCTGGCAATAAAAAAGCCCCTTTGTTTACATTTTTAATGGAAAGTACGCGTTTGATGGGGTCATTGGCGGTGGCTGCGTTGGTGGGCTGGGTGAGTGTGCAGGTGGGCGTGGTACGCAAAGAAGTGGCATTGAAAACATGGGTTGAACCCGTTACCGATTTTTTCCATCGTTATGGTAAACGTGCGTTGTTGTTGTTGGCATTGATTGGTTTGTACCGTATTTCAGACGTGGTGGCGGGGGTGATTAGCAATGTGTTTTACGCCGAATTGGGTTTCTCCAAAGACGATATTGCCAATGCGGTGAAAACCTTTGGGGTGATTATGAGCATTATGGGGGGCTTGTTGGGTGGTTTATTGGCACAGCGTTTTGCCGTGATGAAAATGATGATGTTGGGGGCGATTTTGGCGGCGGCGAGCAATTTATTGTTTATTGTGCTGGCAAATTCGGGCAAGGATTTTGCAATTTTCTATTTTGCGGTGGGCATAGACAATTTAGCGGGTGGTTTGGCGAGCAGTATTTTTATTGCATTTTTATCCTCATTAACCAATATTCGCTTTAGTGCGGTGCAATACGCGCTCTTTTCTTCCATGATGACTTTATTGCCCAAAGTATTGGGGGGGTATTCGGGGGCGATTGTAGATGGGATTGGTTATTCGGGATTTTTCGGTTTTACTGCTGCATTGGGTGTGCCGATTTTGGGTTTGATTTGGTGGGCAGAGCAGGCTTTATTCCGTAAATCTTAGAACCTGTGTTCGTAAGATTGATGGCTTGATTTTATTGATAATTCTTGCGAATACAAGGCGGCTTTCCATGCCAATATTGAGCATATTGGTGTGGAAAGCCAACGCAGTAGGCGCATGAAGTAGCGATAAAATCAAGCTATTAAGATTATGAACACAGGTTCTTAATGATTCAGGCAGCCTGAAAACTAAATAACCGCGTGAAATACAGATTTCACGCGGTTTTGATTTGGTAGGGCGGGTGGGGTTCGAACCCACGACCAAGGGATTATGAGTCCCCTGCTCTAACCCCTGAGCTACCGCCCCTTTGGGTTAGGAAGCGCGGATTTTACCGTTATTCCCAGCAATGGGCAAGTTTTCAGGCTGCCTTTTACGTTAAAATACATTCAAGGCAGCCTGAAACCCCATCACGAAATGCCTTTTTTCAATTTTACCCAGCTATTTGGGTTTTCTTCCCATTCCACTTTATCGCCACGCATAATCGCTTGCATCATCGCTTTGGTTTCCATGTCAATTTCACGCGCTTTATTGAGCAGTTCTTCATTGGCAAAAATGGAAATTTCAGGGTTGTGTAATTCTGCCAAAGTGTCCAACTGATAACGCTCACGAGCTTCATAAAATTGTGATAATTCAATCACTTGTTCTTGTGGTAAGCCCAGTTGGTGCATCACAATGCAGCCTGCGTGTTGCGCAGCATCTGCTGTTTCACGCACAATATAATCTGCACCTGCATAATGCAAATCATAGGCGTGCAAACTGTCATGTGCTCGTGCAATAATGGTTAAATGTGGATAATTATGGCGTGCATATTTCACTATATCACGTGATTGTTTGTCATCGCCTACACACACAATCAGCAATTTTGCCTTATGTAAACCGACTGTATTCAATAATTCATGCCGTGTCGCATCGCCATAATAGGTTTTAATGCCGTATTTGGTTAAGCCGTCCACTACTTCTGCATGATTGTCAATCACAGTCGTGTGAAAACCACATGAAATCAGTATATTATTAATTTGATGTCCAAATTGTCCATACCCCAATAAAATCACGGGGTTTTCCGAATCCACCGTATCATGTGGACGCTCTTCGTTTTCCTGACGAATGGCGCGCGCCGATAACACTTTATCATAAAAAATAAACAATAAAGGCGTTAAAACCATAGACAATGCCACCACCAAAGACACGCTATCGTGCAATTCCACAGGCAACAAACGGTGTTGATTCGCAATAGACAACAATACAAAACCAAATTCCCCCGCCTGCGCCAAACTTAAAGCAAACAATTGCCCACCCAAAGAAGGCAGCCTGAACAATTTACCCAAACACCACAGCACCAACGCTTTCACCGCCAACAAACCCAAAGTCATGCCCACAATCACAAAAAACTGTTGCCCCAACAGTTTAAAATTCATGCTCGCGCCCACCGTGATGAAAAACAAACCCAAAAACAAACTTTTAAATGGGTGTAAATGACTTTCCATTTCATGACGATACGAACTATTCGCCAACGCCACCCCCGCAATAAACGCCCCCAATGCAGGCGACAAACCCACCAATGACATCAACGCCGCAATCCCAACCACCAATGCCAATGTGAAAATCATAAAAATTTCATGCAATTTGCTTTTCACAATCAAACGCAACACAAGTGGCACCACATAACGCACCAGCAATAAAATCAACACTATCGCCGCCACGCTCACCAAAGCCACCACCCAGCCCGCCTGATTTGCCATTAAATTGCCTGCACCATGTGTCTCCACTTCAGCCGCCTTGCCCACCGCCAGTAGGGGCAACAATGCCAACATCGGAATCGCCGCCACGTCCTGAAACAGCAAAACCGCAAAACCAGCTTGTCCGCCAGCCGTGCCAAGCAATTGTTTTTCCGAAAAAGTTTGCAATACAATCGCCGTAGAAGACAGGGCAAGCACACAACCCACCACCACCGCAATTTGCCAACGATAACCTAAAGTCATCGCAATCCCTGCCACCACCCCCAAGGTCAGCAGCACTTGCAAACCACCCAAACCCAATAATTTATGCCGCATTTGCCACAACATCTGCGGTGCCAATTCCAAGCCCACCAAAAACAACATCATCACCACGCCAAATTCGGCAATATGTTGAATCGATTCTGCTTCTTTGCCCACAATCCCAAATACAGGACCAATGCAAATCCCTGCCAACAAATAACCCAACACTGAACCCAGCCCAAATTTTTGGCACAACAACACGGCAGTTACTGCAAAAAAGAAATAGGCAGATGTGTACAATAATAACTCTGTCATATAAGTAAAATCTCCTAATTATCAAATGGTTATGTAAAATAATATGTGTAAAAAAGCTGCCTGAAAAAACAAGTTTCGCCAATTGTGCAAAACGCTGTTTTCAGGCAGCCTTTTATTTTTTTAACCAAATTTACCTTATCTGATTGAATCCAATATAACATAATTATAGCTATTCCGCTATATTAATAATTGCTTTTGACAATAATTTACCTAATTCACGATAGCCATCGGCAGTAAAATGCACGCCATCTTTTTGCGCCAAACCCTTGTTTTGCCAAGATTTCATACTGCACACGCCACCCATCGCATTCTGCCACGACCAAAACCACACGCCTTCGGATTGCGCCAAATCTTGTTGCATTTTTTGCACATCGTTTAAACGCGGCGCACGCGTGCCACACCAACCCGCGTCGTCTGCCAATGATTCGGGTGCACCCAACAGCAAAATCGCGCTTTCAGGCAGCCTGAAACGTATTTCGGCAATCACATCGCGCCAATATTGCCGTGTTTCTGCCAAATTAAGTGTTTGATTAAACGCTTCATTTGTGCCATACGCCAAAATCACCAAATTCGCGCGCGTGTCCGCCAAATCTTTTCCCCAATCTGTGCGCCATTTTTGCGACTGGGTCAATTGCGCCCCATTCAGCCCCAAAGCGGAAAAGATTACGCCCCTATTTGTTTGATTTTCCGTGTGAATTAAACCGATTTCCCAAACATCATTTCCCTGCGGCACAAATTGCACAGGTAAGGCAGCCTGAAAAGAAAAATACTGCCACACATCGCCATGCAAAGCAAATAGACGTGTTATTTTTCCATGATTATCAATGATGTGTAAATCAGATTGTGCGGCGATTGGTTTGACCATCACCGCCATATTTTGCGCATTCAGGCTGCCTGTAAACGCGTTCACACGCAAGGGTGCATTGCCTTGTGAACGAGTAAACACGCCGCCCATCGGAAAATCGCCGCTTGCTTGACGGCTGGTTTGCACCAGCCAAGTATTGTTATCGTAATCTAAAGGGCTATTTTGATATTTGATTTTATTGGGATAATTTGAACCTATGCCGCCATTGCCCCATTTTTCTTGCAAGATTTCACGCACCGTATCGGTCAGCAAACTGCCTGCGGTGTGCGAATCGCCCAGTTGTACGATGCGAAATTTGACCGCTTCGCCGTTGTGTAATTGGCGCAATTTGGCGAGCGCGTGAGATGAGCCATTTCGTTCAATGGCGACATCAGCCGCGAAAATTGGGCGTGTCGCCAAGATGAAAATCAGTAAAATAAATAATGGTTTCAAAATATTATTCATTGTTCAGGCTGCCTGAATCTGTTTGCGGAAGCTGTAAATAACTCACAATATAGTCCGCCACAAATTGCGCCCCACGCGGCGTGAAATGCACCCCATCGGGCGCGCGAATTTTGGTTAATTTACCGTCAATTAAAATGGAATCTTGATAATTCGGTTTACCATCGCTCAATAAATCGCTGGTTTTTAACCACAAAACATGGTCTTTGGTGCCAGACAATTCTTTGGACAATAAATCGTCTAAATAAATCATTTGTTCATTCAAAACAGGACGTTTCATGTGCGGAATGCCCAACCACATCACGCCCGCATTGGCTTGTTTGGCAGCCTGAACAATGCGATTGACACGCGCCAAATATTCGCGTTCCCATTCGGGTGTTTTGAAGGTCAAAGGCGGCTCAAGAATATCACGCGGGTCGTTTGCGCCAATCAAAATCACGACCAATTTCAAATCTTTATGTTGGGCAAAAGTTTGCTCAACGGTGGTGGGCCAATCAAAAAATTTGGGATACGCCAAACCCGTGCTTTGTTTTGCCAAATTGATGGATTGAATCTGATATTGGCTCAACTCTTTTTGCACATAGGGCGCGAAACCTTGCATAATGGAATCGCCTGCAAACAAAACCTTATCGCCTGATTTTAATGGGAAACCATCGTTTAAATTAACCGTTTCAGGCTGCTTGGTTTCGGGGGCGCTGGCTGTGGAAGCCGCAAACACCGTTTCAGGTTTTAAGGCAGCCTGAACGGGTTGGTTTTCGGTGGGTTTGGATTCAAATTTGGCTTGCCAATTTTTATCTTGTTCATTGAATGAGTTGGTCAGATTTTGATAACGCGCCACAAAATAATTCTGCACATCTGCGCCTGAACGCCATGCTGCAAAACGGTTCAGGCTTTCCAAAGGGCTAGCCTGTTGATATTTTTGTTGCCAATAGGTATTGATGGATTGTTGTGCCACCCAAATCGTCAAAATCGCCGCCAACAACAACGCCACATACAACACAGCATATTGGCGTACATGAGCAAATTTCCCTTTTTTCTTGGGAAACACGATGATTTTAGGCTTGGTATCTGGGTCAGAAATGAGCATAGATAAATCCTGGAATGCCCGAAGGCGCAACAATCAATAAAAACAATAAAACCAAAGAGATGGGCATAAACCACAAATAAACAGGTAAACGCTCCAAAGCCCCCACCGCCCAATTAAATCCCCATACCAAAAGACGGTAAGTGCATAATGTTAAAACAAAAATTGTCAATAATAATACCACCGACAAATCAGGCACGCCCCAACCTTGACCGCCCCCAAATAGGGCGACAAACATCAACCGCACTTCTTCCAAACTCTGCGTGCGAAACACCACAAAAGTCGCGCTGACAAAAGATAAAGTCGTCAAAATGCCGAATAATTTGCCAAATGTGATTCGGCGCAACACGGCTTCACGCCCAAACTTTCTGTCCGCCACATTCAACAGCACCAAACCCACGCCGTGCAACAAGCCCCACAGCAAAAAATTCCAACCGTAACCGTGCCAAATGCCCGATAAAGTCATGGCGAGCAGCACATTGATTTGCGTACGCGTAAAACCTGCGCGGCTGCCGCCCAAAGGAATATAGACATAATCGCGTATCCACGCCGATAAAGTCATGTGCCAGCGTTCCCAAAAATCGCGGAGATTATGGGCAATCAAAGGCATGGCAAAATTCTGCGGCAGTTGAAATCCCAACAACATCGCCAGACCCACAACCAAATCGGTATAACCCGAAAAATCCAAAAACAATTGAAATGTGTAACCATAAATGGCGGCTAAAACACTTAAGCCATCGTATTGTAAAGGGTTTTCAAAAACAGGGTTCACCCAATTGTCTGCCAATGCGCTCACCAGCCACCATTTTTTTACCACGCCCAATAATATCAATGAAATGGCTAATGCGGGGCGCACCATATAACGCGCTTGATGGCTATTGAGTTGTGCGCTGATGCCTGTTTGTGCGCCGAGTATGCTTTTTTGCTCGCCAGCCCGAATAATAGGACCAGATGTAATGGTTGGAAAGAAGCTCAAATGTAATAATAAGTTAGGAAAACTTAATCTTAAATGATGTTCTTGTTTATAAAGCGAAACCAAGTAGGCGACAGCCTGAAAAGTATAGTAGGAAATCCCCAATGGCATAATGATGTCCATCAAATCACTTTGTATCCATGTTTTCACGTCTGCGCTAAAAAAATCAAAATATTTGAAAAAAGCCAAATTGATTAATGAGATAAAAATGCCCACACGCAACCAGCGTTTTTTGTATTGGGTATGTGAATGCTTGACGATTTTGCGGGCAATCAGAAAAATCAGCGCGGCAAACCCCACCACCGCCGCCATAAAAAATCCATTGATTTGATACAGCAATGCCAAACTTGTCATCAATAATAATTTATTTTGATGACGTGGAAATTGCCCCATGCTCCAGTACAGCACCAGAAAACACAGCCAAAAAACAGTAAATTCAATGGATAAAAAAGACATGATTTCGGTTTAAAAATAAATTTATCTACAGGGAATCATAACATGAAGGCAGCCTGAAAAGGTTATTCCCTGTTTTCAGGCTGCCTGAAGACCACTCAAATCAATCAACAACACCGTCCGCCATTCGCTCCGCAACGGCGTTTGCGGCAATAATCATGGAATTGCTGCTCGGTCATCACGGGGGCGTTGGGGTTGTGTTTGCGTTGTTGGGCGACATAGTTGGCATAATCGGGTACGCCCACCATTAAATTGGCGGTGTGCCGTGCGGTTTTCCACCAATGTGCCAAACGTGTTTTCAGGTTTAAATTAGGCTTCATGGTTTGAGCTCACGGTTGCAGGCTGCGTGTTGTCGCGGTACACGGCTGGGACTTCTTTTGACGTAGCCCAAGCCACTTTACGCGCTTTCAGGGCAACACGAATGCCGTAAAACGCCACAATCACCACCACCGACATAAACAATACGGTCAAACCCGAATTAATGTAATCATTGAAAATAATACGTGCCATTTCATCGGTGTTTTTGGCGGGTTTCAACACTTCGCCGTTTGCCAAAGCCGCGCTGTATTTATTGGCGTGCGCCAAGAAGCTGATTTTGGCATCGGGGTGGAATAATTTTTGCATGCCCGCAATACAGGTTACAAATAAAACCGCACATGATGGAATCAATGTTACCCACACATATTTGTCGCGTTTCATTTTCACCAGCACCACGCTGCACATAATCAATGCCACGCCCGCCAACATTTGGTTGGCAATGCCAAACAAAGGCCAGAGCGAATTAATGCCGCCCAATGGGTCGGTTACGCCCGTGTACAAGAAATAACCCCACAAAGCCACTGCCATAAATGTCGCAATCAAGTTGGCAGGCAAGCTGTCTGTGTTACCAAATGGTTTGTAGAACACGCTGCCCAAGTCTTGAATCATGAAACGGGCAACGCGTGTCCCCGCGTCCACCGCCGTCAAAATAAATAGGGCTTCAAACAACAGGGCAAAGTGATACCAAAACGCCATCATGCCCGGCCCTGAAATCAGTTGGCTCATGATGTTCGCCATGCCGACCGCCAAAGTAGGCGCACCGCCAGCACGCGACAAAATGGTGGATTCACCCACATTTTTCGCCATATCCAACAAAGCCGTTTCGGTAATAGGGAAACCAATTTTGTTGGTAATCACATTAGCGGCTGTGGCAGCGTCTGTGCCAATTAATGCGGCTGGGCTGTTCATAGCGAAATAAATACCAGGGTCAAGCGCAGTAGCCGCAGCCAACGCCATAATCGCTACAAAACTCTCCATAATCATGCCACCATAACCAATCATGCGTACATGGGTTTCGTTTTCCACCATTTTCGGTGTTGTGCCTGAAGCAATCAGGGCGTGGAAACCCGATACCGCACCACAGGCAATGGTAATAAACAAAAATGGAAACAGGCTGCCTGAAAACACAGGACCTGTGCCATCAATAAATTTGGTTACGGCTGGCATTTGCAAAGTCGGATTCACAATCACAATGCCAATCGCCAAAGCAAAAATGGTACCAATTTTCAAAAAAGTAGACAAATAATCACGTGGTGTCAGCAACAACCACACAGGTAACACAGCAGCCACAAAGCCATAAATCATAATCGCCCATGTGAGCTGAATGCCGTCCAAATCAAATAATTTGCCAAATTCGCTGTGTGCCACGTTTTCGCCAAATACAATCGCGCACATCAGCAAAATAAAGCCGACTACGGAAATCTCGCCAATTTTGCCCACGCGAATGTAACGTGTATAAACACCCATAAACAGGGCAATTGGAATGGTTGCGGCAATGGTAAAGGTTCCCCATGGGCTGTGTACCAAGGCTTTCACAACAATCAATGCCAGCACCGCCATGATAATCACCATAATCATGAGAATACCAATGGACGCAATTACGCCAGCAACCGTGCCAAGCTCTTGTTTCACAATATCGCCTAAAGATTTACCGTCTCGGCGCATGGACACAAACAAGACCATCATGTCTTGCACCGCCCCCGCAAACACCACACCGAAAATAATCCACAAAGTGCCTGGTAAATAACCCATCTGCGCCGCCAATACAGGACCGACTAATGGACCTGCGCCTGCAATCGCCGCAAAATGATGCCCAAACAGCACGCCTTTGTGGGTAGGCACATAGTCCAAACCGTCATTGTGGCGTTCTGCGGGGGTTAAACGATTGGGGTCTAGCTGCATCACGTTTTTGGCGATGTAGAGACTGTAATAACGATAGGCGATAGCGTACACAGAAATGGCGGCAGTAACCATCCAAATCACGCTCACTTGCTCGCCCCTGCTGATGGCTAAAGTGGTGAACGAAGCCACGCCCACAAGCACTACTACGCCCCAGATAAGAAAGTCTTTGAGCTTATTCATGATATTGCTTTCAAAAATAGATTGGATAAAAATATACTACATTCAGTTTCAGGTGGTCCGTGAATGGGTTTCAGGCTGCCTGAAAACAGCAATATCTTAATCTTATTTGACCTATTTTGACAAATCCAAATCAAAAATGTGGTTAATCCACATCAATCCTATGCCGAGTTTAACGAAAATTTACACAAATCAGGCGGTCTGAAAGTTTGTGTAATGTACAGAGAACATCACTTTTTTCATAACAAAATGCACATTTCTGATACAATCTAATTCTTTATAAAGATAGATTCCTGATACACCTTACCGCCATGCCAAATGTTCAACAAATTAACCAATTATTACCGCAAACACAATGCCGTGAATGCGGTTTTTCAGGCTGCCTGCCTTATGCCGAAGCACTTGTGAAGGGCGAAGCAGAATTGAATTTGTGCGCGGCGGGCGGTGAAGTGGTGATGTTGGATTTGGCAAATGTGCTGCAACGCACCCCCAAGCAGCCTGAAAAAATCCAGCCCAAAACATTAGCATGGATAGATGAAACGGTGTGCATAGGTTGTACCGCCTGTATTCGTGCTTGTCCTGTGGACGCGATTATGGGTGCGTCCAAACTTATGCACACGGTATTGTCGGACGAATGCACAGGTTGTGGTTTATGCGTTGCACCTTGCCCTGTGGATTGTATTTATCTGATTGATGTGGCAGATGAATTTTTGCCGCGCAATCATTATTTGGCAGACCAAATTCGTGTCAGCAATGAACCGCGTTTTCAGGCTGCCTACCACGCGCAAAGCCGCTATGAGCAACACAATGCGCGTAAACAACGCGAAAACGAAGCGCGTCAAGCCAAACTCGCCGCTCGTGAAGCGGCAAATAAACAGCCAACGCCCAATAGCGAAACCAGCAAAACCGCGTTTAACCCCGCCCATTTAATCGCACAAGCGATGGCAAAAGCACAGGCGCAACAAAATCAACGCGTTGTGCCAAATAATCGGGCGGATTTCCAGCAAATTCAAATTCAAAAAGCGCAAGAAAAAGCCGCTTACAGCCGCGCCATGATGAAAATGCAATATGGCAATGAAGACGAAAAAGCCGTCGCATTGGCATGGTTGCGCGAATACAAATTGGCGCAAGAAGAAAAATTAAATCAGTAGATTCATTTTATTTACGAACACAGTTTTAAATCCAGCCCATTATTCAGGCTGCCTTTTTGTTTTCCATAAAAAAGGCAGCCTGAAAAACAGCCATCACATCGTTTTATATAAAAAGGACAATAAAATCATGCACAAATTGAATATAGGCATAGTCGGTGCAACAGGTTACACAGGGGTGGAATTGCTCCGTTTGTTGGCGCGACACCCAAATGCGAATGTAGTCGCTGTAACCAGTCGTGGTGAAGCGGGCGTGCATATTGCGGATTATTTTCCGAATTTGCGTGGTGTGTATGATTTGGTGTTTCAAAATCCTGAAAATGCACAATTGGAACAATGTGATGTGGTCTTTTTTGCCACGCCACATGGGGTGGCGATGCGTGATGCGCCTGCGCTGTTGGCGGCTGGTGTAAAAGTGATTGATTTGTCGGCAGATTTTCGTATTAAAGATATTCCTACTTGGGAGAAATGGTACGGTTTGCCTTTTACGGCGGCGGACGCGTTGGCAGAAGCGGTGTATGGTTTATGTGAATTAAACCGTGAGCAAATTCGCAACGCACGGCTGGTGGCAAATGCAGGTTGCTATCCGACTTGCGTGTCTTTGCCTTTGATTCCTTTATTGAAAAATCAAGCTTTGTTACCCGATATGCCAATTATTGCTGATTGCAAATCGGGCGTGTCGGGTGCGGGGCGTAAGGCGGCGGTAAACACGCTGTTTTGTGAAGCCAGCGATAATTTCAAAGCGTATGGTGTGGCTGGGCATAGACATTTGCCCGAAATTCGTCAAACCATCAATGAATTGCAAACAGGTATTGCGGACAAATTGATTTTTGTGCCACATCTCACGCCGATGATACGCGGTATGTTGGCAACCACTTATGTGCATTTGCGCGATGGCGTGAATCCGCATGATTTATTGACGGAATTTTATGCCGATAGTCCATTTGTGGACATTATGCCTATTGGTAGTAGCCCAGAAACGCGCAGTGTGCGTGGCGCAAATATTTGCCGTATTGCGGTGCAGCGCGCGCCCGAATTTGATGGCAATGTGTGGATACTTTTGAGTGTACAAGACAATTTGGTTAAAGGTGCGGCTGGGCAAGCGGTGCAAAATATGAATGTGATGTTTGAATTGGCTGAAACCACAGGTTTAGATGATGTGGCTGTGTTGCCCTAAATTTTAGGCAGCCTAAAAAGTGTGAAATAAAAAGAAATAAAAGAAATAAATGTTTACCTTCCAAGCTCCACCTTATCTCTTTCACAATGATTTGGACATTTCTGATGCCCAAGTCAGCCAATTTACGCCCATTTATTACTCCAAACGCTTTTCCGCTATTCGTGATTCTGAACAAAATCCTTTGCATTATGAAAATCGGGTGGTGTTAGAAGCGGGCGATATTGTGCTGCATTTGGTGGCGGAGCAAGGGCGCGTGGCGAGAGTGGAAATTGCGCGGGTTTGGGACACTTTATATTATGAAGATGGCTCGCCAATTGGTGCGGTATTGGTTTCGCCCGAAGAAGACCAGTTAAACAATTATTATATTTTTACCAAAATTGACGCGACAGGCGAAGAAAAAAGTTATTTCTGCAATTGCAATACTTTAGACCAAAAACAAATTCATCGTCATACCGAATTATTAAGCCGTAAACACACGGTAGGAAAAATTTGGTTGCCTGAAAAAGACAGCACTCAGCCCAGCCAATTAAGCAATACCACACCTTACCCCAATCAGATTTCTGATGAGTATTTACATCATGCGGTGGTACATTATGCGCGGCAGGGCAATCCTGCTTGCCTGTTTGCGGCGGCTTTTTGGTTTCGGGAGCAGGGCAAAACCCAGCAAGCCATTCATGGTTTGCAAAAGGCGGCGGAAAAACATTTTCCATTTGCGTGGCTGGAATTGGGTTTTGAATATCATGAAGATGGGATTTTGGGCAGTCACCCCGATAAAGCCGTTACCTGTTTTCGTCAGGCTGCCTATGGTGGTTTACCTTTGGCGAATTATCAATTGGCGTTGGCGCACATTGACGGCATAGGCACGGAGCAAAGCGATACTTTGGCACTCAGCCACATGCAAAAAGCTAAAGATGGTGGCATTTTGGCGGCAAATTTAGCATTAGCCTTGTATTATCGCAATGGCTCGTTTAACCATTTGCGTCCGCCCAGCAGCCCATATCGCACGCTGACACCGCATGAAGTGGACTACAATCAAGCGGCACAATTATTCTTTCAGGCTGCCAGCGCACCTTGGTACAACGCACCGATTGCCGCCTATTATCTCGCCGAATGCTACCGCACAGGTTCGGGCGTATTGATGGATAAGGAATATGCGCGTGAATTGTATCGCCAAGCCGCCACTACAGGCAATTTATTGCATGAAGAAATCCAAACTGCCGCCTATTACAACGGCGATGTGGAACGCCTAACCCAAATCGCGGAAGATGAGCCTTTTGCGGCATATTTGGTGGGGCGCATGTATTGGTTTGGCGAATTTGCGCCGAAAAATTATGAAATTGCCAAACGCTATTTGAAAATTGCCGCGAATTCAGGGCATAGTTGCGCGGAAGAAGCCAGCCAATTATTGCAAAATTCGCGCGACCATTGGCGCATATAAATAGGCAGCCTGAAAGATTTTCAGGCTGCCTGAATCTTTATTTCAAAGTATCCAAAGCATTCGCAATATCTTGATAAATATCGTCAATATCTTCAATCCCTACCGAAAAACGCAACAAGCCTTCTTCAATGCCCAAGCTGGCTTTCACGCTCGGCGACATACCGCTATGTGATTGCGTGTAACTGTGATTTACTAAACTTTCCACGCCACCCAAACTGGAAGCCATGCTAATGATTTTTAAATTTTTGATGACTTGGTTGGCGGCAGCAATCGTATTGTTTTTCAAATAGATGGACACGACACCGCCAAAACCACGCATTTGTTGTTTGGCGAGTTCATGGTGTTCGTGGTCGGGCAAGGCTGGGTAGAATACTTTAGCGACTGCGGGGTGATTTTGCAAGCGTTTGGCTAATTCGTGGGCGTTGGTGCAATGGCGTTCCATGCGCACGGCGAGCGTTTTGATGCCGCGCAACACCAACCAGCAATCCATAGGACCTGCGATTGCACCACTCATGACCAGCATATTATTTAATGCTGTGGCTAATTTTTCATCTTTCACCACCGCCGCGCCAATCAACACGTCCGAATGCCCACCCAAATATTTGGTTGCCGAATGAAAGACAATATCACAGCCCATTTCCAATGGATTTTGCAAATAAGGCGTGGCAAAAGTATTGTCAATGCCCACAAGTGCGCCGTGTGCTTTGGCTTTAGCGGCGAGCGTTTTGATGTCCACCAAACGCAAAAGTGGATTAGACGGCGTTTCCAGCCACAGCATTTTAACTTGTTGTTCAGCAAGAATTTTATCCAATGCGCTGGGGTCGGTTAAGTCGGCGAAAATCACATTCACGCCCCATTGGGCATAAACTTCGGTCAATAAATCGTAGCTGCCGCCGTAAATATCACTAACCGCTACAATCGTGTCATTTGGACGCAAAAAAGTGCGGAAAATCACGTCAATCCCCGCAATGCCACTCGCAAACGCGAAACCGTGCGTGCCTTTTTCCAATGTAGCGATGGTGTCTTCCAAAGTTTTGCGGGTGGGATTGGCAAGTCTTGAATATTTAAAGGGAATTTGCTCGTTGATTTCGTGCATGGCAAACATGCTGTTTTGGTAAATGGGTGGCATGAGTGCGCGATTGTGGTCGTTGTGGTCGTAGGCGGTGTGGATTAATTCGGTGTTGAATTGCATGATATTTCTCGTTTGTTAATATGATGAAAAGGGGAATGGTAACGCGTTTCAGGCAGCCTGAAAATGGTTTTACGATAATTAGAGAGATTTTTTGATGATTTTTTTTGAAATAATGAGATTTTTGGTTGGGGGTATAGTTCAGGCAGCCTGAAAAATCATTTTCAGGCTGCCTGAATATTATTCAATCAAATTATTAAGCTGCTTTGTCTTTGCTGATAGACATTTTAATTACTTGCCATGCAAACAAGCACGCACCGCCAATAAATACTAAATCCGACAAAGTACGCAACCAGCGCAAGGCTTCCAAATGCCCTTGTTGCATAAACGCTTCGCTACGTGCATACCACAAACCATGCGTAATAGAAGCCGCCGCTTGATAAACACCAATGGGCAACAAGCTGGAAATAATCATGCCTACCAAACCCGCGTTCATCAACCAAAAGCCCCAAGACATTTGTTTTTCATCGTAAGTGTAATGCGGTTTGATGTAGCAACCCACCATCAACACAAAACCCAATGCCAAGAAACCATACACACCAAACAATGCCGCATGGGCGTGTACCGCAGTCGTGTTCAAACCTTGTAAGTAGAACAAGGAAATCGGCGGATTAATCAGGAAACCAAACACGCCCGCGCCCAGCATATTCCAGAACGCCACAGCCACAAAACTCATCAAAGGCCAACGCAAACGTTTCATCCAAGGTGCAGCGTGTTGATGAGACCAATGTTCATATGCTTCATGACCCAACAAAATCAAGGGTACCACTTCCAAAGCAGAGAATGATGCACCTGCTGCCATGATGGGCGTGGTTGTACCTGAAAAATACAAGTGATGGAATGTTCCTGGTACACCACCCACCAAGAACAGGCTGCCTGCAACCAAAGAAGCCACCGTTGCCGATTTGTAGCTCACCAAACCCAAATTGTAGAAAATAAATGCCAATGCTGCAGTAGCAAATACTTCAAAGAAGCCTTCCACCCACAAATGCACCACCCACCAACGCCAGTATTCCATTACCGCCAAAGTCGTGTGTTCGCCGTAGAATAAACCAGGGCCATAGAACATGCCCACGCCCACAATAGACGCCACGAAAATCGCCAACAAGTTTTTGTCGCCGCCATTTTTAAAGGCAGAAACCGTACAACGTAACATCAGGAACAGCCACAATAGGAAACCCACATACAACAAGATTTGCCAGAAGCGACCCAAATCCAAATATTCATAACCCTGATGACCAAACCAGAAGTTTGCGCTACCAGACAATTTATTCAACACGATAGACGTGAAATTACCCGCATACGAACCCGCCACCACAATAAACAATGCGATGTACAATAAATTCACGCCCAAGGCTTGAAATTTCGGGTCTTTACCACCGTTAATAATCGGCGCAACAAACAAACCAGCCGTCAAGAAACCCGTTGCAATCCAGAACAAGGCAGACTGCAAATGCCAAGTACGCGCCAATGAATACGGCAAAATTTGCGACAATTCAATGCCAAAGAACGTTTGACCTTCCACCGTATAGTGCGCCACCAAACCACCCAGCAAAATTTGTACAATAAACAAAATCACTGTCAAAGCCGCATATTTCCACAAAGCTTTTTGTGAGGGTGTCAAAACCACTTTGCTCAATGGGTCAGATTCAGGCACTTTTGGCTCATCATCGTGGCTACGCATGAAATGGTAGCCCCACACCAAAAAGCCCACGCCAGCCAACAAAAACACAATGGAAGCCAACGACCACATCACATTTTCCGTGGTTGGCACATTGTCAATCAAAGGCTCATGTGGCCAGTTATTGGTATAAGTTGCCACGCTGTCAGGGCGATTTGCCGAAGCCGACCACGCTGTCCAGAAAAAGAAATTTGCCAAATGTTTACGCGCTTGCTCATCGGGCAAGGTGTTGGTTTTCATGGCAAAAGATTCGCGGGTTTGATTCAATTCCGCTTTATCGCCATACAAATCCACATAATATTGCGAAACTTGCGCGATGGCTTTCACACGCGTATCGGATAATTTCACATTGCCTGAAGCGTCCACACCGCTTTGTTCACGGTATTCTTGTTTCAAACGTGCTTGAATGGTGGCTTTTTGCGCCACGTCCAAATCATCAAATTTTTTACCGTGTTCGGCTTGCGCGGTCAAATCCAGCCACGCCACCAATTCGCGGTGTAAAAAATCTGCTGTCCAGTCAGGTGCTTGATATGCGCCATGACCTAAAACCGAACCCAATTCCATACCGCCCGTGCTTTGCCATGCGGATTGACCTTTCAAAATATCGTCTTTGGTCATCACGGTTTGACCGCTTGCCGAAACGTATTGTTCGGGGAACGGTGGGGCTTGGCGATACACTTCCACGCCCAAATAACCCAATAGCGCGAAAGTTAGGGTCAATACACACATTAAAGTGTACCACAGTTTTTTATACTGTCCCATTTTTGTGCTCCAGAATATATTATTGAAAAAAATTTTTTTTGGTTTTTCATTCATGAATAATGAATGTTAAGGATTGTAACACGGCAGCCTGAAAAAAGGTATCCTAAATAAGACAAGAAAAGTGATTTTTTGGGAAATTTGTGGGTTTTTTGACTCGTGCATTGCGTGTGTTGAAAAAATATCATAAAGTTTGTAAAAGTATAATTTTTATTATTCAATTACTTGATGAAATTTTCAGGCAGCCTGAAACGCTTAAAGTTTCATATTTTATGAAAATTTGATTTTTATCAAATCATGTAAATTTATCTTAACGCATAATGGCAGCCAATACAAAAACAAACCATTTTTCAGGCTGCCTGAAGAGAGAATTTGATTTTTAAGATTAAAATAATTACTTCAGATAGTTTGGACTAATACTAAAGAATTAGATAAACTTCAACACAAGGAATACGACCATGAAACTGCGTACACTTGCTTTATTGATTGCTTCCAGCTTTGCGATTGCCGCCTGTGCGCCGCAACAACAAACTGCACCTAAAGCAGAAAAATCCACCGAAAAATCCGCTCCCGCAGCCGACAGCAAAAAATCGGCTGAAGCCGATAAACCCGCCAGCGAATTGCCTGTGGTGGACGCTGTGATGACACACGCACCACTCGCGCCGCCACCGATTGACCGCGACCATGCCGCTCGTGTGAAAGTGAAAATTGAAGTGGCTGAAAAAGTGATGCGCATGGCTGATGGCGTGGAATACAAATTCTGGACATTCGGCGGTCAAGTACCAGGGCAAATGATTCGTGTGCGTGAGGGTGATATTGTGGACGTGGAATTTGCCAACCGTTCAGATTCTACTGTGCCACATAATATTGACTTCCATGGTGCAACAGGTCCAGGTGGCGGTGCGGAAGCTTCATTTACTGCACCAGGTCATGTGTCTAATTTCAGCTTCAAAGCCTTGCAACCTGGTTTGTATATTTACCATTGCGCCACTGCACCTGTGGGCATGCACATCGCTAATGGTATGTATGGTTTGATTTTGGTTGAACCAAAAGGCGGCTTGCCCAAAGTGGACAAAGAATTCTATGTGGTACAAGGCGATTTCTACACCAAAGGCAAATACGGCGAACAAGGCTTGCAACCATTTGATATGGAAAAAGCCATCAAAGAACAACCTGATTATGTGGTATTTAACGGCAGCGTAGGCTCTATTGCGGGCGACAACGCTTTGAAAGCAAAAGTGGGCGAAACCGTGCGCTTGTTTGTGGGCAATGGTGGACCAAACTTGGTGTCTTCATTCCATGTGATTGGCGAAATTTTTGACAATGTTTATGTGGAAGGCGGCGATTTGATTAACAAAAATGTGCAAACCACTTTGGTGCCTGCGGGTGGTGCGGCGATTGTTGATTTCAAAATTGACGTTCCAGGAACTTATAATTTGGTTGACCACTCTATTTTCCGTACCTTTAACAAAGGCGCATTGGGTCAATTGAAAGCGGAAGGCGAAGAAAATAAAGAAATCTTCTCTGGCAAATTGTCTGACAATATTTACCAATCTGAAGGTGGGGCGATTCAAACCGTACCTTTGAGTGCGAGCGAAGCTGCTAAAGTGCAAGCTGGCGCACCCAAAGCGGGTACAAAAGAAGAGCGTATTGCCGCAGGTAAAACGGTTTACAATGCTAACTGTATGGCTTGTCATGGCGCAGAAGGTAAAGGCGTGGAAGGCGCATTCCCACCGTTGGCAGGTTCTGATTATTTGAATGAAGACCCGAAACGCGGTATTCATGCGATTACCAAAGGTTTAAGCGGTAAAATCACAGTAAATGGCAAGGAATACAACAGCGTAATGCCTGCAGTGGCGTTGAAAGATGAAGATGTTGCCAATGTTTTGACCTATGTATTGAATAGCTGGGGTAACAAAGGCGGTGAAATTACCCCTGCTGATGTGGCTGGCAGCAAATAATTGATTACCTTGTAAGAAGAGGCTGCCTGAAAATCTGGGAAACTGGGTTTTTGGGCAGTTTTTTTGGTTTTCAGGCTGCCTTTCAGTATTACGCACCGAAATTTCAATTATTTGAATGATTTGGTGCGTGGTACGCACCCTACATTTTGGGTATTTGTCAAAATGGTCGTGTACTGAAAAGCTGCTTGATTAAATGGGGAAAATACTGGGATTGCCCACCCAAATATAAAAGGCAGCCTGAAAACGAAAATTTGCGTTAAAATACGCAAAATTTTATAGGAGATTTTAACATGGCTATATTGAAATTCAGCAAAATGCACGGTTTGGGCAATGATTTCATGGTGGTAGATGGCACGCGCCAAGCGTTCTTGCCCGATGAACAATTGATTCGGCAATGGGCAAACCGCCACACAGGGATTGGCTTTGACCAATTATTATTGGTAGAACCCAGCCAAAGCGCAGGCGTGGATTTCCGCTACCGCATTTTCAACGCTGATGGCAGCGAAGTGGAACAATGTGGCAATGGCGCACGTTGCTTTGTTAAATTTGTTACCGAACAAGGTTTGAGCGACAAATCCGAAATTGTGGTGGAAACCGCCAAAGGCATTATCAAACCGCGTTTAAATGAAGATGGTTTGGTAACGGTAAACATGGGGCAACCGCGTTTTACGCCCGATGAAGTGCCGTTTGTGTTGCGTTCTGGCGAAGAAGTGGGCGCAAATAGTTATATTGTGGTCAATGGTTTAGACAGCGCGGAAATGAGTTTGTTGAGCATGGGCAATCCGCACGCGGTGATGTTGGTAAACGATGTGGCGAATGCGCCTGTGGAAGATTGGGGCACGGCATTGCAAAAACATCAGCGTTTCCCTGAGCGTGTGAATGTGGGTTTTATGCAAATTGTTGATAATCAACATATTAAATTGCGCGTATTTGAACGCGGCACAGGGGAAACTTTGGCGTGTGGCACGGGTGCGTGTGCGGCGGTGGTGTCGGGTGTGCGTTGGGGTTTGCTGGCAGCTGGCGAAGCGGTACGCGTGGAATTGGCTGGCGGCGATTTGTACATTAGCTGGCAAGAGGGCAGCGATGTGATGATGACTGGACCTGCGCTTACTGTGTTCACAGGCGAATTAGCGTATTGATTTTTTGGGAAATTTGGTTTTCAGGCTGCCTTTTTTGGGTGCAACGAAATGTAGGATGTGCCACGTAATGAAAGGCAGCCTGAAAACAAAAATGGGGCGAATCTCCCAAATTCGCCCCATTTTTGTTTGATAAAATTAAAAAATTACACTCTATTACAAATTTGCCAAAATTTACCCCAAAATCAGCAAAATTTAAATAATAATATTAACAAATCCCATAAATTTATCTGAAATTAACCCAATTCTTTGCATGATTAGCTATGAAATGACAAAAAATTTCATTGCGCTACATCAATAAAAACCTTTATTTTTCAGGCAGCCTGAAATTTTTTTTCGCAAAAAAACATGACAATTTGAGCAAGTACGACTAAAATAAACCCAATTTCATTGTAACCTTATCTTTACAAAACACGAAAGGACGCAGAATGTCTCAATACGTTATCTGGTTTGAAAACTTACGCATGACCGATGTGGAAAGCGTGGGCGGTAAAAACGCTTCTTTGGGCGAAATGATTAGCCAGCTCACCGAAAAAGGCGTGCGCGTCCCAGGGGGCTTTGCCACCACCGCCGAAGCCTATCGCGCTTTTTTGGCACACGAAGGCTTGAATGAGCGCATTTCGGCGGCGTTGGCGGCTTTAGATGTGGACGATGTGGCAGAATTAGCGCGTGTGGGCAAAGAAATTCGCCAATGGATTTTGGAAACACCATTCCCAGAACAATTAAACGATGAAATTGAAACCGCATGGAACAAAATGCTCGCCGATGCCGATGGCGCGGACATTTCTGTGGCGGTACGTTCTTCTGCTACGGCGGAAGATTTGCCCGATGCATCGTTTGCTGGGCAACAAGAGACGTTTTTGAATATTCATGGCTTGGACAATGTGAAAGAGGCAATTCATCACGTTTTCGCTTCTTTGTACAATGACCGCGCCATTTCTTATCGTGTACACAAAGGTTTTGAGCATGATGTGGTGGCGTTGAGCGCAGGCATTCAACGCATGGTGCGCTCGGATAGTGGCGCGGCTGGCGTGATGTTCTCCATTGACACCGAAAGCGGTTTTGAAGACGTGGTGTTCATCACATCGTCTTACGGTTTGGGCGAAACGGTGGTGCAAGGCGCAGTCAATCCCGATGAATTTTATGTGCATAAACCCACTTTACGCGCGGGCAAACCCGCCGTATTACGCAAAACTTTGGGTTCAAAACTCATCAAAATGACCTTTACCGACAGCGCACAAGCAGGTAAATCCGTTCAAACAGTAGATGTGCCTGTGGCAGAACGCAAAAAATTCTCCATCACCAACGATGAAATCACCGAATTGGCGAAATACGCTTTGATTATTGAAGAACATTACGGTCGCCCAATGGATATTGAGTGGGGTCGTGATGGCTTGGACGGCAAATTGTATATTTTACAAGCGCGTCCTGAAACAGTTAAATCTCAAGAAAATCAATCAAATAGCTTGCGCCGTTACACCATCACGGGCGAACGCAAAGTGTTGTGCGAAGGTCGTGCAATTGGGCAAAAAGTGGGGCAAGGCAAAGTGCGTTTGGTGCAAGGCGCACATGAAATGCACTTGGTGGAAGCAGGCGATGTACTCGTTACCGACATGACCGACCCCGATTGGGAACCCGTGATGAAACGCGCCGCCGCCATCGTAACCAATCGCGGCGGACGCACTTGCCACGCGGCGATTATTGCGCGTGAATTGGGCATTCCTGCTGTGGTGGGTTGCGGCAACGCTTCGGCAATGCTGGCTGATGGGCAAGAAGTAACCGTGTCTTGCGCGGAAGGCGATACTGGCTTTATTTACAATGGTTTGCTGAATGTGGCGGTGGAAGAAATCGCCTTGGACAATATGCCACCATCACCCGTGAAAATCATGATGAATGTGGGCAACCCTGAATTGGCGTTCAGTTTTGCCAATATTCCGAGCGAAGGCATTGGTTTGGCGCGTATGGAATTTATTATTAACCGTCAAATTGGCATTCACCCACAAGCCTTGTTGGACTTTGATAAATTAGACGAAGATTTGCAAGACGATATCCGCGACCGCATCGCAGGTTACGATTCGCCAACTGATTTTTATGTGGATAAAATCGCGGAAGGCGTGGCGACTTTAGCCGCTTCGGTTTACCCGAAAAAAGCGATTGTGCGTATGTCTGATTTCAAATCCAATGAATACGCTGGTTTGGTGGGCGGCGACATTTACGAGCCACACGAAGAAAATCCGATGTTGGGTTTCCGTGGCGCGGCGCGTTATGTGTCTGAAAGTTTTAAAGAATGTTTTGCAATGGAATGCCGTGCGCTCAAGCGTGTGCGCGATGACATGGGTTTGACCAATGTGGAAATCATGATTCCATTTGTACGCACGTTGGCTGAAGCAGAACAAGTCATTCATATTTTGAAAGAAAATGGTTTGGAACGCGGCAAAAACGGTTTGCGTTTAATCATGATGTGCGAATTGCCAAGCAATGCGGTGTTGGCAGAACAATTCTTGAAATATTTTGACGGCTTCTCCATCGGCTCCAACGACATGACCCAGCTCACTTTGGGCGTGGACAGGGACAGTGGCGGTCAAATCGCGGCTTCGTTTGACGAACGCAATCCTGCGGTGAAAGTGATGTTAAGTTTGGCGATTTCAGCCTGCCGTAAGCAAAATAAATATGTGGGCATTTGCGGTCAAGGTCCATCTGACCACCCTGATTTTGCGAAATGGCTGGTGGAAGAGGGCATTGAAAGCGTGTCGCTCAACCCCGATACGGTCGTGGAAACATGGTTGTATTTGGCAAAAGAATTGAATCATACCCACTAATTTCTGAATGATTTTCAGGCTGCCTGTTTTGTTTTTTGAGACAAAATAGGCAGCCTGAAAGTTTTTTATTATTTGTGGATAATTTTGTGGGGATAATTTCAGGCAGCCTTACAGTACACGACAAAACTTATGTAGGGTGCGTATTACGCACCAAAATTCCAGATTGTTTGAATGATTTGGTGCGTGATACGCACCCTACATAAGTTTTGTCGTGTACTGAAAGGCAGCCTGAAACCCCAATTTTACCCAACTTATCCACAGGTTTTACGCACAAAAAAATTTTCATAATAAAATCAAAGAAACCCTGATTTTATGCGGCTTCGGAATCATAATTTTCACTTTTTGACAAGTGTTAATTTATGTAATTAAATCAATTATTACTAAATAATATTTTGATTTTTCAATTAAATTTTCGTTGCTTAAAAAATAGGCAACAAAGGAATTGCCATTGATTTTAAAATGAATTTTGTCCATTTTTGGGCTGTTTTTGACGACTTATCCACAGAAACTGTGGATAACTTTTGTGGATAATTGGCTTGTGGATAAGTTTGTTGCTTTGCCTGTGGATAACTTTGTAAAAAATTGATTTATTTGTATAAATGAATTATATAGTCGTAGAAGTGAAAATGCAGTATCAGACGACAACGCCCGCCGTGTACGACTATAGAATGATTTAATTTTTAGTTGGCTATATAATGCCGCTTTTGTTCAATGGTTCAAAATAATGCAGCCTGAAAAACCTGTGAAACAACCCATTTCCGTTCTGGTCGTGTTGCACGATGGCGCGGGCAATGTCCTGTTGTTGGAACGCGCCGACCGTACGGATTTTTGGCAATCGGTTACGGGCAGTTTGGAAGTGGGCGAAACGCCGTTTCAGGCTGCCTTGCGCGAAGTGGCGGAAGAAACAGGCGTGAAATTGGCAGCACACGAATTGCACGATTGGCAATTTCACACAGAATACGAAATTTATCCACATTGGCGACACCGTTATGCAGACGGAGTAACGCATAATACGGAACATTGGTTTGCCGCACAAATTGCGCCACACACGGAATTGGTTTTGACCGAACACACGGCGTTTGAGTGGCAGCCTGCACGAATGGCGGCGGAACGTGTGTTTTCGCCGTCTAATCGGGACGCAATTTTGCGATTATTGCATGTTCAGGCTGCCTGAAATGCTCAATTAACTTTATTTTTGGAGTCATGATATGGCTGAAATATATCCCCATATTAAACATTTGCATTGGTTGTTGATTATTATCAGTTTGATTTTATACAATTTTCGTTTTTGGGCGCGACAGAGGCAGCCTGAAAAACCTGTTCATCTGATTTGGAAAATTTTGCCACACGCCAATGACACCCTATTGCTGTTTTCGGGCATGATGATGATGACGATTGCGAAATGGTCGCCATTTGGTGCTTCATCGTGGTTGGGGATAAAATTATTGTTTGTGGTGGCGTATATTGTGCTGGGCGTGTTGAGTATGCGTAGCGCGGCGCGTTCAGCGAAAGCCTATGCGTTTTACGCGGCGAGTTTGGCGACCATAATTGTGATTGCGTGGTTGGCGCATTGTAAAATGAGTACCGCTTGTCATTTTTTTGCTAACTGGATTTAAATAAAAATCATGAAGTTATATCGCAGTGTGGGCGTGATTACGCGCCCCGATACGCCTGAAATTGCCGATACACTTGCCACGCTGGTGTGCTTTTTGCATGAGCAAAACATCAACGTACGCGTAGATGAACAATGCCGCACCGAACAGCAAACCCACGCTTTCAGGCTGCCTGAAACGCATTTTTGCAGCAAAACGGAATTGGCACAACATTGTGATTTAATTATTGTTTTGGGAGGTGATGGTACATTTTTATCGGCGGCGCGAGAAGTTGCGCCGTATCATGTGCCTTTGGTTGGGGTAAATTTGGGGCATTTGGGTTTTCTGTCGCAGGTGCAACACGAACACATGATAAGCGAATTGTCGCGCATTTTAACGGGTAAGCATTTGACGGAAGAATGTATTATGCTGCAAGCTGATGTGTGGCGTGAAAGCGAACAGATTTTTCAGGGTTTGGCATTGAATGATGTGGTTTTGTCGCGCGGTTTGGCGGGGAAAATGATTGAATTTGAAGTGTTTATCAATCAAAATTTTGTGTACAGTCAGCGTTCTGATGGTTTGATTGTGTCCACGCCCACGGGTTCAACAGCTTATGCTTTGGCGGCGGGCGGGGCGATTTTGCAATCGGGTTTACGCGCGTTCACGTTGGTTCCCGTTTGCCCACAGTCTATGACCAATCGCCCGATTGTGATTGCAGACGAGAGCGAAATTGAAATTTTAGTAACCAAATCAGGCGACGCGCGTTTGCATTACGATGGGCAATCTTATTTTGATGTGCAAACCATGGACAGAATCGTCTTGCACCGCTACGAACACACCGTGCGTGTAATACAACCACTTCATTATCAATACTATGGCACACTGCGGCAAAAATTGCATTGGGGGGAACAATTGGTGTGATTTCAGGCTGCCTTGATATTGTAGGGTACACCGTATAAATAAAAGGCAGCCTGAAACCCATTTCGCAAAAAATGCCATTTGCCAACCAAAACCGTAGATTGTCCACAAAATTGTTGCAATATTGCGACAAGCCCGCGCCCAAGCGTGTAGGCAGCCTGAAAGCCTGATGATTACTGATTTTTCAACTGATTTGATGGACAAATAATTCAAATCAAAGCAAAATTTATCCCAAACCTTTTTAAAAAACTGCTAATATGGCAGTTTGTCTACATACCATTTTGTTTGACAACAAATAGTTATAGAATTTATGAGTAAAACTTTTCTGAAAAAACGTTATGGTTTATTGGTTTTGGCTTTAACCGCGTCAGGCGTGGCTTTGGCAACCGTAAGCCAGCCCGACTTGCCCGTAGCGGCAGCCTACAAAACCGAGCGCGTGGTGCAAGAATTGCCCATGCCCAAATTAACCATCAATGCCAACGCCAGCAGCTATTGGCGCGATGAAGAAGTGCGAACAGGCGATACCCTTGCCCTTGTTTTGCAACGCTTGGGCGTGAGCGCAACCAGCATTCAAAATTTCACCAAAAGCAGCCCCATTGATTTGAAAACTTTGGAATTACGCGCTGGACAAATTGTGAGTGCACGTGTGGATTCGGTGGGCGATGTTACCGACATTCAATTTTTCCGCGATGACGATAACGGCGAGCGCAACCTTGCCGCCATTGAACGCATTAACGGCAAATGGCAATTGAATACCAGCAATATTGACATGGAAACCATGCCATCATTGCGTTCAGTGGTGATTACTTCATCGTCATCGGGTGCTTTGTCGCGGGCGGGTGTGCCTGTGGAAATTCGCACTTCGCTGAAAGAAATGTTTAGCGAAAAATTTAATTTGGACGAATTGGTTGAAGGCGATAGCGTGAGTTTGCTGTATGAAAGCCTGTATTTTCGCGGGCAAGAAGTGGCAACGGGCGATGTGTTAGCCGCCGAAGTTCGCACGCAAGGTAAAACCTACCGCGCCTATTATTTTGAACACGGCGACACGGGCGGTAACTATTATGACGAAAATGGCAACTCATTGACACGCGGTTTTGATGGTCAGCCAATTGAAAATTTCAAACGCATTTCATCGCCTTATGGTATTCGCCGCCACCCTGTGTTGGGTTCTATCCGCATGCACACGGGCATAGACTACGCCGCGCCAATTGGCACGCACATTCTTGCGCCGAGCGATGGGGTAGTAACATTCTCGGGCTGGAAAGGCGGTTATGGTAATACGGTCATGCTCACACACGACAATGGCGTAGAAACGCTGTACGGACACATGCACGCCTATGTGCGCGGCGTGAACGTGGGTACGCGCGTGAAAGCAGGCGATGTGATTGGTTTGGTGGGTTCAACGGGTCGCTCCACAGGACCGCATTTGCATTACGAAGTGCGTATTAATGGGCAACATGTGAACCCTGCCACAGTTGCCTTGCCCACGCCCAAATTGAGCGCGGCAGATTTGGCGGCTTTGAAAAAATATCAGCAAAAAACCGATGAAACCATGGCGGCGGTGCGTGGTTTGCCTGTGATGGTGGCGCAGCGCGATTGATTTTTCAGGCTGTCTGAAAAATGTGGGTGTATTTATTTTTATGAATTTTCAGGCAGCCTGAAAATAGATAACCTATTGAATTAGGATAAACAAAATGCAATTATTTTTGAAACTGGTTACATGGTTTTTGGGTGCGATTTTGATTTTGGGCATTGCCATGCTGATGGCGATGTTGTCCAAAAGCAGCCCGATTTTCTTTTTGCCACAAGCTCCTTGGATTTTCTGGGACGCAACCAATGCGGCGAAACTGGATTTGATGAAATTTACCATTGCCTTGGGTTCATTGATTGCGGCGATGGGTGTAACCAGTTTCAGCTACATGACTTATAAACGTCAAGATAATCAAGATTTTGATGAATTTTTTAACACGCTGCTGCGCCAACACAATGAATTACTCAATCAAATTGATGTGGCAGAATTGGACAAATTAAACGCGGCAATTTTAAAATTGTACCTGTTTAATCGCATTGATAATGACACGGTGGTGGATACAGGCATACGCTTAATGACCATCTTGCAACAATGGAAACAAGCCAATTTCCAAGAAAAGCATTTTGCCGAACATTTGAAAAAATTTAGCCACGAAGCGCAGCACGAAGCTGAATTGATTGACACATTAAATTTGGCGCACGAAACCATGCAAAACCGCAAAGCCAGCACCGATGAACGCATGGCTCGCGCTGAAGACGCATTTGACAAAATGCAAGCATTTTTGCAGCCCCAAAATCGTTTGGACGACACGCCGCGTTTTGAAAAAGCCTTGAAAAATCTGATTGATGGCAATACCAGCGTGAAACCTTATTTGATTACCTTGTATCGTTTACTGCGTTTTGTTGCCTTGTCGGACAAAATCCATAAAGATGAGAAAAAAGAATATTTTGGTTTGATTCGCGCCGCGATTCCGCCCAAAGTGTTGTTTGTGGTTTTGTTTAACAGCAAAGGCTGGCTGCGTGGCAGCAAGCGCGGCGAAACGTATCAGGATTTTTTGCGCCAATCTAAATTGATGGAGCATTTGCCTGTGAACACGGAATGGTTGCAAGAGCTGTTTGAGCCGAATTATGCCAATGGAGAATTGAAAATCGCCCATGATTTAGCGTTCCGCACTTTGGATATTGGGGTGCAAAATTATATTTTTACCGAATCTATTCATAGTGATGCGTTTGGAAAAAGCAATTACCATTTGGCGTGGAAAGCCAAAAAATAAATAACAGGCAGCCTGAATGATTTTTTTCAGGCTGCTTGATTTATTTGGATTACATTTGATATGATTCGCTCCTATTTTATTTTTTATGATAGAGGGTAATCCTATGTTTTATAATAAAATTTTTTCAACATTGCTATTGGCAAGCGTATTGAGTGGGTGTAACAGCACGGCACAAACCGAACAAGCGTCCGCACCCAAAGCCGCCGCTTCTGCTGTTTCAGGCAGCCTGAACGCGGACGGCTGGCGTTTCAGCCGCGCCGAAATGGAAGATATTGCCAATCCGAACAAATTGTCTTGGCGCATTTTTTACGATAAACCATCGGAAGGTAAAGACGCAGCATGGTTTGATGCGGTGAAGCGTGGTAATTTGGAAAAAGTCCGCCAAATGGTTGAAAATGGTCAAGATTTGGAAGCGAAAGACACGGCGAGTTTGGGGCAAACCGCTTTGGGTTGGGCGGCGTTTATTGGTTATGAAGACATGGTGGACTATTTGATTGGCAAAGGCGCAAGTTTGAAAGCCACCGACCGCGGCGATGTGTATAATGTCTTAAAATCAGCCGCTTTGGGCAAAAACACCAATATTGTCAAAAAAGTACACGAAAAATTACGCGCCGAAACCGATTTAAATGACCAAACCATTGAAGACGATGGCGAAACCTTAATTATGGTGGCGGCGAGCAATGGGCGTTTGGAAACGGTGCAATATTTGCTGGCACAGGGCGCAAATCCTAATTTGATTAGCCAAAAGAAAAATCAGAGCGCATTGTCGTTTGCCTGTGAGCGTGGGCATAAAGAAGTGGTGGATTTTTTAATCAGCAAGGGCGCGATTAATCATAAAACCCAAAAATCCAGTTGCCAATAATTTTTTCAGGCTGCCTGTTTGGGTAAAATATCCTGAAATAAATGCTTTAAAAATCATTTAGGCAGCCTGAAAAATGGCTGCCAGCCTTGATAAATCTAGGGTTTTTGTAAAAATTGCAGATATTTTGCAGTATTCGCTTGATTTTTAACAAACAATTCAGGATAATGCGCCCTTAAATTTGATAAACAACGAGGTAAACTCAACATGACCCTGACCAAAGCAGAACTCGCCGACATTTTGGTTGAAAAAGTGAGCAGCGTAAGCAAAAACGATGCCAAAGAAATCGTAGAATTATTTTTTGAAGAAATCCGCACCACTTTGGAACGCGGCGAAGAAATCAAAATTTCAGGTTTCGGCAATTTCCAACTGCGCGACAAACCACAACGCCCTGGTCGCAACCCCAAAACTGGCGAAGAAGTACCCATTACCGCTCGTCGTGTCGTTACGTTCCACGCCAGCCAAAAATTAAAAGGCATGGTGGAGCATTACTATGACAAGCAACGCTGATTTGCCCGTTATCCCCACCAAACGCTATTTCAGCCTACAAGAAGTCTGCCAACTGGCAAATGTGAAACCTGAACAGTTGGCAGAATGGCAGCGTCAAGAAGGACGTGTATTGGGCAAAGGCGGCAATCATTTTACTCGGCTAGATGTGATTAAAATCCGTCAATTACATCACGGTATTTCAGACAATACGCCAAACACGGGTTTGGACGAAAATGGTAATCCTGTGATTAGTGTGAATGAAATGCGTGATGAGCTGAAAAAAATGTTGGGCAATATTGAGAAAATGCTTGCCAATTAAGCGTAAACTCTCTATAATACTGCTTCTTTAGTCGGAGTGTGGCGCAGCCTGGTAGCGCACTTGCATGGGGTGCAAGGGGTCGAAGGTTCGAATCCTTTCACTCCGACCACAAATTTAAGGACTTGGTTTTGAATAAAACCAAGTCCTTTAATCTTTTGCACGTTTCAGGCTGTCTGAATTCACTATAAATTGAATCCACTATAACAAAAACAGGACGGGATAAATGATCCCGTCCTGTTTCATTTCATTATTCAGGCAGCCTGAAAAACCTTATTTGCCTTCTTCGCTGTCCAAGAAACTTTTCAGTTTATCCGAGCGAGTAGGGTGGCGCAATTTCCGCAAGGCTTTCGCTTCAATTTGGCGAATGCGCTCGCGGGTTACGTCAAATTGCTTGCCCACTTCTTCTAGCGTATGGTCGGTGTTCATGTCAATGCCGAAACGCATACGCAACACTTTCGCTTCACGCGGTGTCAGGCTTTCCAACACATCGGCGGTTACTTCGCGCAAGCTGGAATACATCGCCGCGTCCGCAGGGGCAACATTGTTCGCATCTTCAATGAAATCGCCCAAATGTGAATCATCGTCATCGCCGATTGGCGTTTCCATAGAGATGGGCTCTTTGGCGATTTTCATGATTTTGCGGATTTTGTCTTCGGGCATTTCCATGAGTTCCGCCAATTTGGCTGAATCGGGTTCTTCGCCCGTTTCCTGCAAATATTGACGCGAAATGCGGTTCATTTTGTTAATCGTTTCAATCATGTGCACGGGAATGCGAATGGTACGCGCTTGGTCGGCAATGGAACGCGTAATCGCTTGGCGAATCCACCACGTTGCATAAGTGGAGAATTTGTAGCCACGGCGATATTCAAATTTATCCACCGCTTTCATCAAACCAATATTGCCTTCCTGAATCAAATCAAGGAATTGTAAACCGCGATTGGTGTATTTTTTCGCAATGGAAATCACCAAACGCAAGTTTGCCTGAATCATTTCCTGCTTGGCGGAAGACGTTTCTTTTTCGCTCACCACCATGTTTTTGCTGATGTCTTTCAATTCATCAATGGAAATTCGTGCTTCTTTTTCCAAATCCGACATAATGGTTTGTTTTTCCAAAATCGCGTGGCGGAAACGGTCAAGTGTTTCACTCCATACCCGATTTTTCGCCACTTCTTCTTCCACCCAATTTAAATTGGTGGCGTTTGGCAGGAATTGGGCGATGAAATAATCCCTGTCCATACGCACACGGTCAAGGCAAATATCGCGGATTTCACGTTCCAATTTGCGAATCATGTCCACGCGACCACGCAAATTTTCGCTTAATTTTTCAATTTGGCGTGTGGAAAAGCGTACTTCCAATAATTTGCTGGCAATCGCGTCGCGGTGTTCCAAATATTTGGCGTGTTTGCTGTCGTGTTTGTCCAAAGCCTTAATCATTAAACCATAGCTTTTTTCAATTTGCTTAAAGTGTTCAATCACTTGGGCTTTTAATTCTTCCAGATTTTGCCCTTCAATGCTGCCTGAAGATTCGCCGCCATCGTCATCGTCATCGTCATCATCGCTGTCATCGGTTTCTTCCGCGTCTGCGTTGCCATCGCTTTCTAAATGAGACAAGCCCAACTCGTTCAACAACACTTCATTGGGGTCAATAATGGCTTCCACCACTTCATCAACGCGGATTTCGTCTTTTTTGATTTGATTAATCAGTTCCAAAATCTCGCCCACCGAACCAGGGCAGGCTGAAATGGCTTGAATCATGTTTTTCAAGGCATTTTCAATTTTTTTGGCGATAATGATTTCGTCTTCACGGGTCAATAATTCCACTTGCCCCATTTCACGCATATACATACGCACGGGGTCGGTGGTGCGTCCAAATTCGGAATCGGCTTGCGACAAGGCGGCTTCGGCTTCTTCCACCGCGTCTTCATCGGTAACTGCTGCGCTGTTGTCGCTCATCAACAGTGTTTCGGCATCTGGGGCTTCTTCGGTAACTTGAATGCCAAGTCCTTGAATCATATTGACAATACTGTCAATTTGTTCCGCGTCCGACATATCATCGGGCAGCGAGTCATTGATTTCAGCATAGGTGATGTAGCCGCGTTCTTTGCCCAACAAAATCAGTTGGCGCAAACGGGCGCGTTGTTCTTCAGGCGTAAGTGGGCGATTGTCGGGCAGTTGCTCGTCTTGTTCCACATCGTTATCGTTGATGTCATCGGAATAGCGTTGGGTCATTTTATATAAACTCTTGTTAAATAAGATTATTTCGCGTAAGCAGGATAATATTGACAAGCTGTCATTTGGATTGCAGCACTTAAATTCCTGTTCGCGAAAAGTGGGTCTGCAATAGCCGCATTTGGCTTTCAGACGGGGATTGTGATTGATATGTGGGTGTTGCGGAAATTATCAAGTGGCTGAAAGCGTGTTGTTTCTCTCTTTGCAGGCTGCCTGAAACGTATGCGCAACGAAAAGTCCAGTATTATAGCAAATTTTGATAAATTAATTTGACTTTTACAACATTTGGGCTTTGGATTTTGTTGTGGTAAAAAATACACAGCTTTCAGGCAGCCTGAAGCGAAAATACAACGCTTTTGTGCATAAAAATGTAAAACTGTCTGATATTTGTGCAAATTTTTACGATTTAATCGCAGAACATTATAGTATGGTAAACACTAAAAATATGGCAAGTGTGAAATAAAAATGCTCATGATTCCATATTTCAACCCCCTTTAATTTAGGAGAACAACCATGATGAAACCCTTGATGTTAGCGATTTTGGTCTTATTTGGCGGCAATATGGCTTATGCGGACACAGTCAGCAAAACCCCAACCGCTCCCAGCACCACTACGACAAAAAGCAAGACAAAGCAAGCAATTAATCAAGCATTGACAGATAAAAAAGAAGCAGTTAGGCAAAAAGCCGCAGGCGAAATCGCCAGCGTGGCAAAAGTGGACGCTGCGTTGGACAAAAGTCTTGCCAAAACCAGCAATAAAATCAGCAAATCGGTGGAAAAAACAGAGAAAGTGGCGACAAAATCTGTTGAAAAAGCAGAAAAAGCAGTCGCCAAAGCGGAAAAATCTGCCGAAAAAGTAGCCGCTAAATCTGCGGATAAATCTGTTGAAAAATCAGCAAAAGTTGTTGAAAAAACGGAAAAAGTGGCGGCAAAACCTGTTGAAGAAACAGGAAAAGTCGTTGCCAAAGCGGAAAAGTCTGCCGATAAATCCGTTGAAAAAACAGAAAAAATGGTCGCCAAAACGGAAAAATCCGCCGAAAAAGCGGTAAGTAAAATCGCCGCCAAATCCGTTACGCCAAACGAAACCGTAGCCGACAAGCAGCCTGAAAAAGCGGCGGATATTCGTGATGGCGTTACTTTGCAAGCGGGAGCGTTTTTGACGGATAAATTGGCGGACACGCAGGCGGCGAAAGTGTCTTTGTTGGGCGTGCCTGTGCGCGTGGTGAAAGTGAAAAATTCTGATGGGCATGTGGTGCGTGTGGTGCGTAGCCGTGAGCGTTTGAAACAGACGGAAGCGGAAAAAGTAGCGGGGCGTTTGCAGAAAAATAATGTGCCAGTTTTGTTGTTAAATTGATGATTTAATTACGAACACAGGTTCTAAATAAAGGCAGCCTGAAAGTTTCAGGCTGCCTTTTGTTTTAAATAATAATTGCTGAATTTATAAATCCAAACTGGCTTCTACCATGCTGGGGTCATTGGGGTGTTTGCTTAAGGTAAAGCCCAGTTTTAACGCCAATTTTTGCATGGCGTGATTATTAGATAAAATTTCGGCGCGCATGATTTTGAATTTTTGTAATTTGGCGCGCGCAATCAGTCGTTCCATCAGGCGCACGCCCACGCCGCGTCCATGCACTTCGTCCAGCAAGCTGATACCAAATTCGCAGCTTTCGCCAAATTCGTCCGCCGTGTAATTTGCCATCGCCAAAGGGCGCAATTGTTCATCGTGCAACAAAATGGCAAATTCTCGTGAATAATCTACGCTGGTTAAATGGGCGAGTAGCGCAGGTGTTAACTCTTTGGATTTGCTGATAAAACGCATTTCACGGCTTTCATCGCTCATCAATGCAACATGTTGTTTGACCAAATCCGCGTCTTCTGGACGAATGGGGCGCAGAAATAATTTGCCGTTTTTAATCAACACAAATTCTTCTGCTTCAAAGGGATAGGGCGTGAACACATTTTTTGCATTGCCCAAAGTGTTTTCAGGTGTGAGCTGAATTTTGGGACTGTGTCCGCATAAACCTGTTTTGCTTTCGTGGTGCAGCGCAATTTGGAAGGTGGCGATTTCAGGCAGCCTGCACAATACGTCTGCAGTTTCCAGCAACCAGCCTTGCCACACGGCGGGCGGCAAATTCAAATGGTGCAAGGCTTTGGCGACCACATTCGGAGTGATGGGCGGCAACATTTGCGCGGATTGTTCGTCCACCGCCAAAGTCAGCACTTGCCCGAAAGCGGACACATTGTCCCATGTGAGCGTGCATTGTGTTTGAGTATTTTGTGGGCATAATTTGATTTTAAAGGTGGAAAAAATCTTATCCGTCAATTCGTTGGCAATGGTGCGGTTGCTGCGTAAATGGCGTTGTAAGCCGCCCAAAGCGGTGTCTAATGCTTGGACTAATGTAGATGTACTTGATTTTTCGTAATTATTTTCGGGTGCTTCGTTTAATAAGGTGCGTACGGTTTCGGCGATGTTTGCCGCGTTGCGGTAATCGTAAAAGGACGTGGTGTAATGGCGCGTGTTACGATAATCGCGGTAACGATTTAATTGCACAAATGCGTCCAAAGCCAATTCAGGCTGCCTGAAATGTAAATTTTTGTTTTCATTTAATAAAGTTCGGGTTTCTTCATTGTCTGCGCTGCCCAGCCATGCCATAAATAGCGGTTTGCGTGGGTAACTTGCTTGCAATGCGCCGACCATTTGGGCGGTGCGCCGACTTTCGGTGGTGTTTGAGCCTGCGTAAATCAGGCAAACGGCGTCCATTTGGTCGTCTTGCAAAAACAATTCGGTGGCAGTCTGAAACACGCTGGGCGCGGTGTCGGCGGATACATAAAGTGGATTGGTGGACGGCAATTTGTGCGGCAAAATTTTGCTTAAGGTGCGCGTGGTGCTTGCGCTGGCGTGTGCCAATTCCAAACCCATTTGTGGCAAGGCTTTGAGCGATAAGGCACTGATTTGTGGCGTATTGCTGATAATGCCAATGCGCCGCCCATTGACCGCCACGCCTGTGTGCAGCAATCGGGCAACCGTGAGAAATTCGGATAAGGTTTGTACGGTGAAAATTTTATTGCGTTCAAGGGCTTGGTTAAACAAATTTTCCTGTTCGCCTTCAGGCAGCGTGTTCAGCACAAAAACAGGTTTGCGCCGCGAAGCCGCCGTTAATGCGCTCAATAATTCGCGCGTGTTGTCCAAAGTGCTGATGTGTACCAAAACCGCGTCTGTGCCTGCTTCAGTTGCTATAAAATCAAGCACTTGTCCTGTGCTGACCGTGTCATTTTGTTGCGGATTGAGCGTGATAAAACGGCTGAACGCCATGCCACGCGATTTGGCGTAACTCAACATACAATCGGCAATGCCTGCGGATTGTCCAATATAGGCGCAGCTTGCGTTTGGATTACGCGAAAACAAGCCTTCCATGCCGCTGGTCGTTACCGCCAACAGGCGAATATTGGCTTTTTCGGCTAATTCGCTGGCTTTGTCTAATTTGCTGCGAATGTGCGGCGTGGCTTGTTCCAAATCATTGATGATAATAATATTTTTAACCGCATTTTTGGACGCTTCGCGCACAATATTGGGCAATTTGTCGGCGGATAAAATCACCACCGCCGTGTCCGCGACCAATTCTTCGGTTAATTCAGTTAAGCTGGCATAGGCTTTCATGCCGCCTATGGTTTTGTGTATGGTATTGATGGGAATGATTTGTTCGGCGGCTTGCAGCGCGTGCAATTGCCCAAACACGGTGCGCCCAGTGCTGCCATAGCGGTCGGACGCGCCCAGTACGGCAATCACATGGGGACGAAATAGGGGAGAAAGTGAGTGCATGGCAATACTCCTTATCGCAATAATGTCGCTGCGCCGAAAATAGCACATTTTGATTTGATATTAAAAGTTATTTTTCAGGCTGCCTGAAAAAATGGGGCTAACTGATTCAAATTATAAAATAAAATCAGTTTGTAGAGTGGATATTGCCTACCCTACAAGTTTTCAGGCTGCCTTTCAGTACCCTATAAATTTTTGCTTACTGTTATCTGTTCCCTCTCCTGTGGGAGAGGGTTAGGGAGAGGGTAAAAACTGATAATGCACCACGATTTTTCACTCTCCCCAGCCCTCTCCCAAAGGAGAGGGGGTTAGATTGCTGTATTTCAACGATTTCAGGCAATATTTCATTTTTGTAGGGTAGTGAAAGGCTGCCTAAAAAAATGGGGCTAACTGATTCAAATCATAAAATAAAATCAGGCAGCCTGAATTATGCTTCCGAAATCTCCACTTCGCCCACCACGCCCACATACACTTTCGCCGCGCCCACGCTGGGGTAAACCACCAAATCTGCCAAAAAACGGCGGTTCAGGCTGCCATTTGCGGCGATTTGCGCCCAAGTATCGGCAACATCGTCAGTTTCAAATAATTCATACACTTGTGGTGCAATCCATGTGTCTGATACATTTTCGGGTAACTCGGTGTTGGTGGCGACCAATTTGCCGAATGTGATTTTGACGGTGTGTTCATCGGGATACTGCAACACCGCGTACACAGTCGGGCTGAACGCTTTGAGTGCAGGCGGTTCGGTGAACCATCGTTGGCGCAAATCGTTTAAGCTGGCGAGTGTGGCTTCGCGTGATGTGGTTTGCGTGTAACCTGCTACGCGGAAAATGGGGAATGTGCTTATCATATTGTTTTTTATTATTAATTAAATTTTCAGGCTGCCACAAAAATTGTCATGTACTAAATGGAAAGGCAGCCTGAAAATCAGTTGAGAAAATGCAAAATAATCATGGGAATAAAGCGGTAAATATTCAAAATATCCAAGAAAAACAAAATTAGACAAATCAAAAAAAGTGCCTGAATTTGCCCAAAACTGAATACGCCCACCGATTCACGTGTCATCACGCGGTGCAATGCCAATAAGCCCATCACTAATAATTGAATACTATACCAATACAAAGGGTTAAGCATATACAGCGACCACAATCGCGCAGGCAAAATCGGCGTGTAACCATCGGGATATTGCAGCCAAACCAGCCCCGCCAACAACAAAAACGCAGCATGCATAACCGCCCCCGACACGGCAAACAAAGTCAGCCATTTGCCTGCGCTGGGGCTGTGCCATGTCATGAATTTGCGTTCGCTGTTTTCAGGCTGCGGCACGCGTTCCACCGCATTGAGAAAAAAGAAAATACTGCCCAAAAACGCATAACCATGCGCCAAATACAAATTGGCAACTTCGGTAATGCCCATCACATTGGGCAAAATATGCGCCGAAAATAGCCCAAACGCCAGCCACACCACCACTGAAAACCACAGCCATTGAAACTGTTGCTTACGCATGGTTTGTATACAAAAAATCGCAATAAATGCCGTAATTGCCAAATGATTCAATGGCATAATATCCCCAATTAACAAATTGAATAGTTTATTTTTTTCAGGCTGCCTGAATAATCCCAATTATTTATTTTTACAAGATTTTTCCACTTGTTCAAAATTTTGCAATGCCATAATTGCGCTACCATGTCCTTGTTTAGCGGCGCGTGTAAACCATTTTTTTGCCTGTTTTACATTGCATTTCACGCCTGTACCACTTGCATAGCGCATGGCAAGATTGTTTTGTGCGGCGGCGTGTCCCTGTTTCGCCGCTTTGTGATACCAAACAAAGGCTTGCTGATAATCTTGCGCCACGCCCACGCCTTCGGCGTACAAAAAGCCGACTTCAAATTGCGCGTCTGCCACGCCTTGTTTGGCGGCTTTTTCATACCATTTAAACGCTTCGGCGGCATTTTTTTCCACGCCCAAACCTTGTTCATACAAAGTGGCAAGGCTGTTTTGCGCGGTCGCATCGCCTTTGTCTGCTAAAGGTTTGAGCAGATTGAATGCATTGGTGTAATCTTGTTGATTAAATGCTTGAATTGCTTGATTATAAATCGCTTGATAGGGCGATACTTTTTTGGGGGCAGCCTGAAGATTCACACTTGCCACCAAACACGTTGCCAATAAAAAAACTTTTAAATTCATTAGGGTAACTCCAACCATGCTTTCGGATTGACTTTTTCATATTGCCAAATGCGCCACGCGCCAAATGCGGTGCGATAGGCAAACCAAGCCCCCACCAGCGACATGGTTAAAAAACCCAAACCAAATAATAAAATCAAAGGGATACTGATAATAAAGCCCAGCACAGACAGCCAAAACGTGCGTGTTAAAAATTCGGCGTGGTCGCGGTAAATGCTGTCGCCCCACTCGTTTTGTTTCAAATGCGCTAGCACCACGCCGATAATCGGCGTAATCAGCAGACTCAACCAAAATGAGCCGTATAGCGCATACATAATCAGCAAATATTTCCGCGCTTGCGGGTCTATGCGTGCTTGGATTTGTTCATTGTTTTTCATGGTATTTCCTTTTTGTTTTGATGTGTTGAAATGATGTTCAGGCTGCCTTGTAGTATAGACAAAACTCATGTAGGGTGCGTATTACGCACCAAAATACCAAATAGTTTGAATGATTTGGTGCGTGGTACGCACCCTACAAGTTTTCAGGCAGCCTGCAAATTAATCTGTTGCCACATCAACTGTTTGCGCGTTTAATGTTTTTAAGGCTTCGGGAGACACGGCAACGAGAAAACCACGTTTGCCGCCATTAATATAAATGGTTGGCAAATCCCACACCGTGCGTTCTACATAGACAGGCAGCCGCGTTTTCGTGCCAAACGGACTGGTGCCGCCAACCAAGTAACCCGTCCATTTATTTGCCTGATTCGGCTCGGCAGGGTCTATGTGTTTCATGTTTAATTGGCGCGCCAAATTGCGTGTGGAAATGTGCTTGTCGCCGTGCATGAGTACGATAAGTCCTTGCTTTTTCTCGTTTTGCAATACGATGGTTTTGATGACTGTGTGTTCGTCCACACCCAAACATTCGGCAGAATGCGCCGTGCCGCCGCGTTCCACATAATCGTATAAATGTGGTGTAAAATCAATATTTTGTTCGCGCAGAAAACGGATTGCTGGGGTAATTGGGTAATCTGGTTTTGCCATTTTGCGTATTCGGGAAACAAGAATGGCAGAATTTTAACATTTTTGCGCGTATAATCTGCAATTTTCTGTAGAGCCTATTTAGGAGTGAAAACATGAGTAAACACATTATCCACACCGACCACGCCCCTGCCGCGATTGGCGCGTACAGCCAAGCGGTTCGCGCAGGCGATACGGTTTATTTGAGCGGTCAAATCCCGCTTGTTCCTGAAACCATGACTTTGGTTTCGGAAACCGATTTTGCCGCGCAAACCCATCAAGTTTTCAAAAACTTACGCGCTGTGTGCGAAGCAGCTGGCGGCAGTTTGGACGATATTGTGAAAATCAATGCGTATTTGACGGATTTGTCTAATTTTGCAACATTTAATGAAGTGATGGCGCAATATTTCACGCAACCGTTTCCTGCGCGTGCGGCGGTGGGCGTGGCGAGTTTGCCGCGTGGTTCTTTGGTGGAAGCGGAAGGTGTGATGGTTTTGTCTAAATAAAATCCGCTAAAAATATTCAGGCAGCCTGAAAATGAGAAAAATCCATTTTCAGGCTGCCTGAATATTTTATGTTTTATAAAAATCAATGAATTGGATTATAAAGGCAATAAGCCCACACCAAATCCTGAAATCCCCGCATGCGCCGTTACCACAGGGCTAATCGGATAGGCGGGTAAACCACTCAAATTATTGCGTTCTGCCAAAATATCCACCAATTGTTTGTGTAATTCCATATTGCCTGAATACAGGGTAAATACATAATAATCGCGTGTGGCGGTAATTGCCCGAATGCGGTCGGAGATGGCGTACATGGTGCGTGTGGTGGTCATGATTTTTTCGGCAACCACTGCTTTGCCGTCTCGGTCAACATTGATTAATGGTTTGATTTTAAACAAATTGGCAAAAAAATGTGAGGTGAATGATAAACGACCATTTTTTACCATATAAGTTAAATCGTCCACGCCAAACATCACATGACTGTCGCGGCGCATGTCTTCCAAGCGGTGCAAGGTTTCTTCTACAGACATGCCTTGTTTTAAACATTTGTCGGCTTCCAAAGCCATCAAGCCTTCGGTAAATGTGCCTGTGCGGCTATTGAAGACATGAACGCGTACTTTGTTCTGTAAAAGTGGAATCATATCAATAACTTGTTGATATGTTTTGCTCAAAGCTGATGACATGGCGATAAACAAAATATCTTCAAAACCTTCGTCTTGCAAACCCAAGAAAAATTTGGTGATTTCCAAACGTGAGGGTGGGGAAGATTTTGGCAATTTGTCAGGATTTTCGCGCACCCATGACACAAAGCGGTCATTATCAATAAATTCGGGACTATCCACATAAGTTTTATCACCCAAAATCACTTTCAGGCGCAAAATGCGAATATCGTGGTCAAATGGGTAATAATCTAAACCCGATGTGGACATTGCCACAACTACAGTTTTACTCATGCAAAAAAATCCTTAAAAAATATTGGTTCATTCGGTGCGTATTTTACATTTTTTTGCACATCGTTGCTAGATTTCATAAATAAATTGAACGCCAAACTGATTATTCTTGTGCCGCATGAATTTCTTGCGCCAATTTACTCAAAAAACGCCCTTGTCGCACCCATTCGGCGGCGTGTTCCCATTGATTTTGGGCGAAGGCAGCCTGCAAATTTTGCTGTAATTGTTTTTGTTCGGCGGCGATGGTTTGGGCTAATTGGTTTAATTCATGGATATTTTGACTGATTTTTGCGTCCATCAGCGTTTCGCGCCATTCCATTTGTTGGATGAGAAATTCGGGCGCAAATTGGGTGTGTTCGGGTGCATCTGCATTAATGCCTTGTTTTTGCAATAAATAGGCGGCGCGGTCTAGTGGGTCGTTGAGAACGCGGTGGGCTTCGTTGAGTGTTGCCGTCATCATCAGGGCTTGTTTTTGCTCAAAAGCTGAAGCGGCGGCAAATTTATCGGGGTGAAATTGGGCGATTAGGGCGCGGTGGGTTTGGGCGAGTGCGTTGGTGTCAATGTCGTAGTTTTCAGGCAGCCTGAAAAGGGTGAAATAGTTGCTCATAATATGATTTTCCGTGTTGTGTGTTTTCAGGCAGCCTGAAAATATGTGAAACAAATTTCCAAAATCATAAAACCAACACGCCAATTGTGCAATTATTTGTTAAAATAAACCCTATTTTTCTGCACCTTGAGAGCGAAATATGTCTGACGACAGCAAATTACTTCCCCACCGCCAAGCAATTGACAGCATTGATAAGCAAATTCTTGATTTAATGAATGAACGCGCCAAACACGCCCGCGCCATCGGCGAACTCAAAGGCACAGGCGTGGTGTATCGCCCCGAGCGTGAAGCACAAGTATTGCGCCGCATTAAAGATTTGAATATTGGACCTTTACCCGATGAAGCGGTGGCGCGATTGTTTCGTGAAATCATGAGTGAATGTTTGGCGGTGGAACGTCCGCTCACGATTGCGTATTTGGGACCTGAAGGCACGTTTACCCAGCTTGCCGCCATGAAGCATTTTGGACACGCGGCGCACACGGTTTCCTGTTTGACGGTGGACGAAAGCCTGCGTTTGGTGGAAGCGCGGCAGGCGGATTATGTGGTTGCGCCTGTGGAAAATTCTACTGAAGGCTCGGTGGGGCGGACGTTGGATTTGTTGGTGGCGACACCATTGCAAGCGTGCGGCGAAGTGGTTTTGCGGATTCATCATCATTTTTTGCGCTCACAAGCGGTTGATTTTTCAGAATTGGATATGGTTTATGCCCACGCACAGGCTTTGGCGCAATGCCAACATTGGCTGACCAAGCATTTACCTGATACAGTCAAACGCGTAGCAGTGTCCAGCAATGCCGAAGCGGCGCGTTTGGCAGCACAAAATCCGCGTACTGCCGCCATTGCCAGTCAAGCCGCCGCCGAAATTTATGCGTTGAACAAAATCGCCAGTAATATTGAAGATGAACCGAATAACACCACCCGTTTTTTGGTTTTGGGTCATCAGGAAACCACGCCGAGTGGTCAAGACAAAACGTCTTTGGTGGTGGGTGCGCCGCATAGAGTGGGGTCTTTGCACAATATTATTGCGCCATTTATGCAAATGGGCATTTCCATGACCAAATTTGAAAGCCGCCCCAGCAAAGCAAATTTATGGGAATATGTGTTTTTCATTGATATTGAAGGACATGTTTTGGACGAAAAAGTTCAGGCTGCCTTAACTTTATTGCGTGAACAAGCGGTGTTTGTGAAAGTGGTGGGCGCGTATCCTGTGGCGGTGTTGTGAGTTTCAGGCCGCCTGAAGTTTGGATAATGGACGTAGGGTGCGCCGTGCGCACCTAAATCCACCACAATATTTCAATGATTCAAACCATTTGGTGCGCACGGCGCACCCTACATATTTCATGTACTCAAAGGTAGCCTGAAAATATTCATTCAATGGAAAACAAAAATGTTTCAAAAAATCAAATTATTCATTACGTTATCTGTTGTAGCGATGGCAACAGCTTGCTCCATTTTGCCAAGCAGCAAGGGCAATGCGAAAGATTTATTAGACCGCGCCATTGTTTCCCAAAATCAACAACATTATGCGGTGGCTTTAACCCAATTTCAGGCAGCAGACGCGGCTGGACACGCTCAAGCACCGCGTTATATTGGCTTGATTTATTTGAATGAGCTGGGCGTGAAGAAAAATCCGCATTTAGCGTTCCAGCAATTTCAACGCGCTGCTAATCAGGGCGATGAAACCGCACAATATTGGCTGGCTTATTGCTATGAAAACGGCGTAGGCACGGCGGCGGATTTGGCATTGGCAAAACAGTGGTATGCCAAAGCCGTTGGCAGCGATGAATCTGTGTCCAAATTGGCAATTGAGGCATTAAAACGCTTAAAAGCGATTTAATAATTTTCAGGCTGCCTGTGCATTTATATTTTTCAAAACCATTAAAATCATTATTTAAATCAAAAAACTGAATTCATGAAAACACCGCCCATTAATCCCAAAATCATTGCCACCTTGCCCGTACTGTTGAGTTCGGGCGTGGTTACGGCGACTGTTTACCATTTTGGTTGGTGGGGGCTGTATTTATCGCCTTTGATTTTGGGGATTTTGGCGGGCGGTTTGGCGGATTTGGACAATGGTTTTACAGGACGATTGAAAAATATCCTATTTTCCATGATTACGTTTGCGTTTAGCTCTTTGGCGGTGCAAGCGACTTTTAATCAGCCGATTTTATTGGTAACGACTTTTACCGCGTTGGCGTTTATTTTTACCATGTTTGGCGCGGCGGGCAATCGTTACCGTACGATTGCCTTTGCCACGCTGGTGGTGGCGGTTTATACGGCGTTGTCTCACGATAATAATCTGAAATGGTATATGAATACGGGTTTGATGTTGTGTGGGGCGTTGTTGCACAGTTTGGCGAGTTTGCTGGTGCATATTTTGTTTCCCTATCGCCCTGTGCAGGAAAATATGGCAAACGCGTATGCGGCGTTGGCGCGTTATTTGGATAATAAAGCGGATTTTTTTGACCCAGACGAAGTGGATTTTCTGGAACAAAAACAAATTGATTTGGCAATGAATCATACGCAAGTCATTACTGCTTTTTCTGTTTGCCAAAATGCGCTATTTTACCGCATGAAAGGGCAACATCGCCACCCTCGCACCACCAAAATGTTGCGTTACTATTTTATCGCGCAAGATATTCACGAGCGGATTAGCTCTAGTCATGTGCATTATCAAGCGTTTGCGGAACAAATGAAGCACAGCGACTTGATTTTTCGTATTCAACGACTACTGCGTTTGCAAGCACAAGCCTGCCGCGATTTTTCAGGCAGCCTGAAAACGCAAACGGAATACCAATACGCCACGAAATTACAACGTGCTACCACAGGCGCGGAATGTTCATTGCAACATTACGCCAAGCAACCACATGACAATGCGATTGCGCCGTATCGTGTACAGCGTTTGTTAGACAATATTATGCACGTTAGCCGCCAATTCAGCCATTTGGGGACGAGTGATGTGGAAAGTGAAGAACAAAAATCGTCCACCATGCGCGATTTGAAACATCGGCTGTGGTCGCCCGAAACGGGTGGTTTCAAAGGCGCGTGGCGTGCTTTGCACAAGCAAGCCACGTTGGAGTCGCCTGTGTTTCGTCATGCGGTGCGTATGGCTATAAGTGTTTGTTTATGTTGTATTTTTGTTTATCAGATTCCAAATATTCCCACCAATTTCTTACCTTTAAAATTAAAAATGGTGGACGAGCAAATTCATTTTGGCTACTGGATTTTGCTGACGGCGATTTATGTGTGTCAGCCTAACTATTCCGCCACGAAAAAACGGCTGATTCAGCGTATTTTGGGGACGGTGGCTGGTGTGTTAGTGGGTGCGGCTTTGTTGCCATTGTTAAATTTAACTTTGAAAATTAAATTGATATTGATTGTGGTGATGTTGTCGCTGTTTTTCCTGTTTCGCACCAATAAGCACAGTTTTTCCACTTTTTTCATTACGATACAGGCAATTTTAGGTTTTTCGGTGGCGGGCTATGATGTGAGTGCATTTTTCGTGCCACGTGTGGTGGATACAGTGGTGGGGGCGTTGATTTCGGGGGCGGCGGTGTATTTTTTATGGGCGGACTGGAAATATGTAGGTTTGGACAAAACCAGCGCGGCGGCAATTCGCAGCAATGCAGGCTACCTGAAAGCGGTATTAGATGAATTAAGTCAATACAGTCAAATAGATAGTTTGGAATATCGCCAAGCGCGACGCTTGAGTCAAGACCGTGCGGCGAGTTTGTCTAGTGTGTTGTCTGATATGTCTGGCGATCCGAGTAAATATGGTTCGCGTTTACAAGATGGTTTTTTATTGTTAAAAATCAATTATTCGCTAATTAGTTATATTGCTGCATTGGGCGCGTTTCGCAATAAAATTCAGCGCGATGATGATGAAACCGTATTCATGTTTCCCTTTTTTGCGGCAGCACGCAAAATGGTGGATTTATTGAATAATGTGCCAACGTGTACGCCCGATGAATTTCAGGCTGCCTTGATTGCTTTGCAAAATGATTTGGAAGATTTGCGCCCAGTCGCGCCTGCTCTAGAATATGAAGACAATAGTCATACACAAAATCAGGTGTTGTGGCAACAGCTTGTGATGATGAGTGAGTTATTGCAACCGTGTTATGACGCTTTGCATGGTTTAGATGAGCAAGAACAGCTTCAGGCAGCCTGAAAACTGTAAAACGTGTAAAATAGCACACACCCAAAAATTTCACAGAAAGAAAAACATTATGGCAATCAAACCCAAAGGCGGATTAGGGCGCGGTTTAGACGCGCTTATCTCCATTTCCCCCGCTAGCTATGACGAAGAAAGCGGCGACCGTTTAACCACGTTGCCCGTTGCCGACATTACCCCCGGCAAATACCAAGCGCGGGTGCAAATGGACGACTCCGCACTTACCGATTTAGCCGAATCCATCAAAGCGCAAGGTGTGATTCAGCCCGTGATTGTGCGCGAGCAGGGCGGACAATTGTATGAATTGATTGCAGGGGAGCGCCGTTGGCGTGCGGCACAATTGGCAGGTTTGACCGAAATTCCTGTTGTGATTAAAAATGTCGACGACCGTAGCACCATGGCAATGGGTTTGATTGAAAACATGCAGCGCGAAAACCTGAATCCCATTGAAGAAGCACAAGGGCTTAAACGCCTGATTGATGAATTTAATTTAACCCACGAAACCGTTGCCGAAGCCATTGGGCGCAGTCGCAGCGCGATTTCCAATAGTTTGCGTTTGCTCAAATTGCCCGAGCCTGTGCAAGATTTATTGTTTAAACGCCATTTGGAAATGGGACACGCGCGCGCTTTATTGAGTTTGCCCGTTGCCGACCAATTGGATTTGGCGCACAAAGCGGTGAAAAATGGCTGGTCGGTGCGCGAAATGGAACGCCGCAGCCAAAGCCTGATGACAGGCAAAAAAACCGAAACCGTTAAACGCATAGACCCCGATTTAAACCGCATTACCGACTCGTTGATTCAACAATTGGGCGTAACAGCGGAAATCACCACCCGCGACCGCAAAAAAGGCAAAATTGTCTTGCATTTTGACAGTGCAGATGTGTTTGACGATTTAATGAAACGCTTGGGCGTGAAATTAGACAATTGATTTTTTTTGCAATTCAGGCAGCCTGAAAACCATGTTAATCGCATTGAATAAACCCTATGGCGTGATTTGCCAATTTTCGCCACACGAAAAACACCCCACGCTTAAAGATTTCGTTCCTGTTCCCGATGTTTACCCAGCAGGGCGACTGGACACCGACAGCGAAGGTTTGCTGCTGCTCACCGATGACGGGCAGCAACAAGCCCGCATTGCCAACCCCAAGTTTAAATTGAAAAAAACCTATTGGGCGCAACTGGAAGGCAGTCCCGATGAAGCCAAACTTGCCCTGTTCAGGCAGCCTGTGGATTTGGGCGATTTTGTCGCGCAGCCTGCCAATGTGCGTTTGCTGGACGAAGCAGAAATCGCGAAAATTTGGCAACGCGAGCCGCCGATTCGTGTCCGCCAAACCGTGCCTGATTTTTGGCTGCAAATTCAGATTTCGGAAGGGAAAAATCGCCAAGTTCGCCGAATGAGCGCGAAAGTGGGTTATCCGTGTTTGCGGCTGATTCGGGTGGGCATTGGGCGCGTGAATCTGTTTGATTTGGGGTTGGGATTGGGCGAATGGCAGGAATGCCAAACGTTGCCGTGAATATTTCAGGCAGCCTTTCAGTACACGGCAATTTTTTGAAGTTACCACCAACCTGTCCCTCCCCCCCGTCTCCAACGGGGGAGGGCTAGGGTGCAGACCTGCCAAGTTCTTAAATTTCATACCGCGTAGGTCGGATACTTGTATCCGACAAAACTTGTGGTTTCGTCTGAAAATGTCGGATACAAGTATCCGACCTACGAAGAACTTGGCAA
>NZ_JQKH01000010.1 GCF_000745955.1 Alysiella crassa DSM 2578
CCTAAATCTCATGAACGTTTATCGCAAGGTATTTTTCGTGTTGGTTTAGAGCAGCTTGCCAAAGCTGCCATGTTGATGATGGCAACTTTGGACTATTTTTCAAACCCAAAACAGGTCGTCCGATTTTTTGTCGTGTACTGAAAGGCAGCCTGAAAACCTTTCAGGCTGCCTTTCAATATACGACAAACAATTAAAGTTTGCCTACGGCGTGCGCTCTTTCGCCGCGCGGCGACTTACTTTTTAGAAAAGTAAGCCAAACAACCATAAAAATCAAAAAATATTTTTCAAATTCAAATGGTTTTAAATTTCAGGCTGCCTGAATTATCATTACCCCACCCGATAAAACGCCAAACTCCCTAACACATTCGGCAATTTTTCCACGCGCTTATTACCCGTCATCACGGCACGTTCCAAAACGCGCAGATTATTTTTAGCACACAATAGTTCAAAATCTTGCAGCGTACACAAATGAATATTAGGCGTGTTGTACCATTGATGTGGCATACGCTCACTCACGGGCATTTGCCCACCGAACGCAATTTGCAAGCGGTTGCGCCAATAGCCAAAATTGGGAAAGCTAACAATGGCTTGTTTGGCAATGCGGGTCAAATCGCGCAAAATCGCTTGCGTGTCGCGCATGGATTGAATGGTTTGACTCAACACAATCACATCAAAACTGTGATTGCCAAATGCCGCCAAACCTTGCTCAATATCGGCTTGAATCACATTCACACCGCGCTCAATGGCAGCCTGAACGCTGTCGGTGGCGATTTCCACGCCATAACCTGTGCAATTTTTGTGCGCCGTGAGTGCCGCCAATAATTCGCCATCGCCGCAACCCAAATCCAACACATGACTTTGTTCGGGAATCCAGTCGTAAATTAATTGTAAATCTTCGCGTAAATTCATTTATTTTCTCGTTTCAATATTTTCAGGCTGCCTTTCGTTACCCTATAAAAATAAAATATTGCTGCAATCGTTGAGATACTGCCATCTACCCCCTCTCCTGTGGGAGAGGGCTGGGGAGAGGGGAAATCGTTGAGTATTGCTAGTTTTACCCTCTCCCTAACCCTCTCCCACAGGAGAGGGAACAGATGAGTGGTAGACAAAAATTTGTAGGATAATGAAAGACAGTCTGAAGAAATTATTGTTCAATTTTAAATACTTGTCTTAAATACGCCAAAAAGGTGTCATTGGTGGTCATGGTTTTGCCGTGCGTGTCGGAAATTTTGGCGACCGACTGCCCATTGCATTCCACCAATTTTAAAACAATATTCAGCGTATCTTGTCCCATATCATTGGTTAAATTGGTGCCTATGCCAAAACTGGTTTTAAATCGCCCTTTGAAATATTGGTGCAAATCCCATGCTTTTTCCAAATCCAGCCCATCGGAAAAGGTGAGCATTTTAGTGCGGCTGTCAATTTTCAATTTTTGATAATGCGCGTAGGCTTTGTCGCCCCACACATAGGGGTCGCCGCTATCGTGGCGCAAGCCATCAAATAATTTGGCAAAATACAAATCAAAATCGCGCAAAAATGCGTCCATACCCACCACATCAGTCAACGCAATGCCCAAATCGCCGCGATATTCGTTTACCCATGCTTGCAAGGCGGCGCGTTGAAAGTCGCGTAATCGCACATCAAGGGCTTGAAAAGCTTGTAAAAATTCATGCGCCATCGTGCCGATGGGGGTCATATTCAGCGTTTTGGCTAGGTAAACATTGCTCGTGCCGCGAAACACATCGGGCACGGCAGCCTGAAAACTGCGAACAACGTGTTCCTGCCACGCCCGAGTATAGCGGCGGCGTGTACCAAAATCGGAGATTAAAAACGGATTGTCTTGCGGGTGTTGTCGGGCGGCTAATTTTTTGAGTAACACGATTTTTTCTTGTAAACGCCGTTCGCCTTCCGCCAACGTGTCGGGCGTTTCCAAGCGGCGGAAGTAAAGTTCATTCACCATCGCCAAAATATAAATTTCAAAAAACATCGCCTGAATCATCGGACCTTCCACACGAATATTCAGCCGCCCATCATCATCGCCCCATACGCGCACAAATCGCCGTTTTAATTGAAACAATTCCAAATAATCCACAAAATCGCTTTTGATAAAGCGCAAACCACGCAAATAATTCAATTCATCTTGCGTGAATTTGAGTGTGCAAAGCGCGTCCAATTCCTGTTCCAAATCGGCTTGAATGTCGCGCAATGGGTAGGCGGTGTGGGTGTTGCGGCAGCGAAATTCGTACACGCCGTGTGCTTGTGGGAATTGGTGTAGCACCACTTGCAGCATGGTAAATTTGTATAAATCGGTGTCCAGTAGGGAGTGAATGATGGGCATGATGGGGTTTCCGTTTTGCGAATGGAAGAGGGATTATAAACGATTTCAGGCAGCCTGAAATCACGCTTTTCAGGCTGCCTTTTGGTATAATGACACATTATTTATGATGATAAATCAATATGAACAACGAATTAGATTACGAATTAAACGATGAATTAGCCGAACTGGGCGATTTTCAGCCAGCCGCCAGCAGCGAAACGGTTAAATTAACCGTTCCCAACGAATTGGCTGGTACGCGCTTGGACGCGGCATTGGCAAAATTATTACCCGATTACTCGCGCAGCCGTATCACCACTTGGATTAAAGACGGCGGCGTGTTGTGCAACGGCAAAGTCGCCACCCCAAAAGACAAATTAATCGGCGGCGAAGAATTAGACGTACAAATCCAACAAATCAATGAAAATCAAGCCTTTGAACCCGAACAAATGGATTTGGACATCGTGTTTGAAGACGATACCGTCATTGTATTGAATAAGCCTGCGGGTTTGGTCGTCCACCCTGCGGCGGGGAATTGGACAGGGACACTGCTCAATGGCTTGTTGGCGCATTGCCCTGAATTAGCGCAAGTACCACGTGCAGGCATTGTTCATCGTTTGGACAAGGACACGAGTGGTTTGATGGTGGTGGCGAAAACACTGCCTGCACAAAATCATTTGGTGCAACAATTGCAAAATCGCACCGTAAAACGCATTTATCGGGCGGTGGCAGACGGCATTGTGCCGTTTGATGGCAAAATTGAAACCTTGATTGGGCGCGACCCGCACAATCGCCTGAAAATGGCGGTTGTGAAATTTGGTGGTAAAGAAGCGGTTACGCATGTTAAAGTTTTGGAGCGTTATCATGCACATAGCTATATTGAATGCAGTTTGGAAACGGGGCGCACCCACCAAATTCGCGTGCATATGAAAGAAGCGCGACACCCTTTGGCGGGCGACCCTGTGTATGGCAATCCGCGCCATGTTTGCTCGCAACCCGTGAAAGAAGTGGTGAAAGGCTTGGGGCGACAAGCCTTGCACGCCTACCGTTTGAGTTTTGTCCACCCCACATCGGGCGAGCTGGTGTCGTTTGAAGCCCCCATGCCTGCGGATATTTACCATTTATTGTCGGTACTGCGTTTGGAAAGCGGCTTGCATTCTTCATTGAGCAAGGAAGTAGAATGGCAAAATGAGTTTGACGATGATGACGATGATTGGAACGAAGACGATTACGATGTACAAGTTATGTATGTGCGTGATTGATTTGATTTAAAAAATTTTAAATTTAAAAAATAAGGCAGCCTGAAAATATTTTCAGGCTGCCTTATTTTTTAAATCAAATCACGCGACTGAATTGCCGCCACCAAACCATCTCCCAAATACAAACCCATTTCATCATCCAAAAATTCATTGCTAATCAAAGCGATGGGCTGCGGATAATCTTGCTCCGACACGCCATATTTCACGCCACGCAAACTCACGCCACGCAAAGCCGTCAGCCCAATAAACGACAAATACCGCTTATCCCATTCGCGCCGAATATGATGGCAGCCTGCACGGTAAAATTTCAGCGTATTACCTTGTTCCCAAAAGAAAAATTTTTCCACATAATGCGCAAAACGCGGCTGCTGCGCCAACCAAATATTGGCTAATAAATGGTCTAGCCGCCCACCACCTAGCGCACCCAAAATCACAATTTTTTCAATTTGCTCAACAGGATAATTCGGCAAAATATGCAGCAACGCCGCTTCCAAATCCGTGTCGTCTTTTTCGGGCGGCAAACGCAGAATGTGGCGACATTCGGGCGGCGGTGCGCTGTCAAAATCGCCAATCGCCCAATCGGGCGCGTAACCGTGTGTCGCCAAAACGCGTGCGCCGCCGTCCACACCCACCAATAAATCAAATCCTTGATTTAAAATGGACAATTCAGGATTGGGCGCACCCGCACAAAACACCAGCGTGGCGCGTTTCAATACATGACAACAACTTTCAGGCTGCCTGAAACTTGTCCCCTCTCCCGCTTGCGGGGGAGGGTTAGGGTGGGGTTGGCTCGTTGAGTAGCGCAAATAGGTATTTGTTTCCATAGGTTTCCCCCCCTAACCTTCCCCCGTTAGAGACGTGGGAATAGATTGGTGGCAATTTTAAAAATGATTGAGTACCGAAAGGCAGCCTGAACATTTATTGGTCATACAATCCACGCACCACTTCGCCAATGGTGCTAATCCCTTGTTGCAAAACAGTTTTATCGCCAGCAATACTCATGCGTATGCACTCGTGCGCGTGGCGATAATCCGCCGTGTCCAGCCCCACAAAAAACAATTCGCTGGGGATAATCAGCGTGCCGCGTTGTTTCAGAATTTCGTATAACTCATTGGTGGAAATCGGTAAATTTTCAAACCACAGCCACAGGAAAATCGCCCCTTCGGGTTGATGAATGGCAAGCGGATAATCCTTAAATTCTTGTTGCAAAAGGGAAATGGCGTATTCTGCCTGTTCTGCATAAAATGGGCGAATCACATTGTCCGATAAATCTTTCAGGCTGCCATCTTGCAACATCGGCGTGGCAATCGCCGCACCAAAACGCGTGGGCGACAAATTGATAATCGCATTTAAGCTACTGATTGCCTTGATGATTTCTTTATTTGCCAACACAATACCTGTGCGCGCACTCGGCAGCCCAATTTTGGACAAACTGAAACACAGTACAATATTATCGTGCCAAATCAAAGTATTATCCGTATGAATAATATTTGGGAACGGCGCACCATAAGCATTGTCAATAATCAACGGTACGCCGTGTTTTTGCGCCAATGCATCCAATTGCGCCATTTCCTTATCGGTCAAGACGTTACCTGTGGGATTGGTCGGGCGTGAACAGCAAATCGCACCAATTTCGCCACGTTCCCATTCGGGCAATTGCGCCAATGCGTCAAAATCCACGCGATATTTGAAAAAGCCTGCCTGATTATTGTGCTGCACGCGCTCAATTTCGGGGCGCACAGCAAGAAAATGGCTGCCTGAAATATGCGCGTCTGCATAGCCGATGTATTCGGGGGCGAGTGGCAACAGTATCTTTTTGTTTCCGCTATCAAATTCACCGCCAAACAGGTTAAATAAATAGAAAAATGCGTTTTGTGAACCATTGGTCAGAGCGATGTTTTCAGGCTGCACGTCCCAGCCGTATTCGGCGCGGAAAAAATCGGCAAGCGTTTGAATAAAAACCGAATCGCCTTGCGGTGTGGAATAATTAGCAATGCTGTCAATGGCTTGATTTTCCGCGACTATTTTTTCCAATACGCGCTGATAGTTTTCATTGACGGCAGCGATTTTGGCAGGATTACCACCGCCCAGCATATTGATGGGTTGGTCGCTGGCAAGCGCGTTACCCAAGTCGTCCATCAATTGCAAAATGCCACTTTTTTGGGTAAATTTTTGTCCGAATTTAGAAAATTGCATAATGGTAATATATTGATTAATTTTATAAAAAACAAATTCAGGCAGCCTGAAAAAAGCTGCCGAATGAATTTAGGGCTTAGAACCTGTGTTCGTAAGATTGATGGCTTGATTTTATGGATAATTCTTGCGAATACAAGGCGGCTTTTCATGCCAATATTGAAATATTGGCGTGGAAAGCCAACGCAGTAGACGCATGAAGTAGCGATAAAAGCAAGCTATTAAGATTATGAACGCAGGTTCTTAATCTTCAATCGGTTTTTCGCTGGCGACTTGGTCAATTAAATGGGACAAATTCACGCCGCGTTCCAAAGATTCATCGTATTCAAAATGCAATTCGGGGGTGCGGAATACGGTGATTCGGCGCGATAATTCGCTGCGTAAAAAGCCTTTGGCATTTTCCAATGCTTCTGCGCTGGTTTCGCGGTCGCCACTCAAGACAGTATAGTAAACGGTGGCGTGGCTGTAATCACGGGTAACTTCCACATCGTTGATGGTGATGAAACCTGCGCGTGGGTCTTTCAAGCCTGTGCGTACCAAATCGGCGAGTTCACGCATGACTTGTTCTTTGACTCGGTCTATGCGTGCGTAGCCATTGCGTTGTGGTTTTTTCATGAGGTAACTCGTTTGTGTGAATGAGAAAATGCAGATTATAAGGGTAAACGCATTTTCAGGCAGCCTGAAAAATCAATTTACAAAAAAAGCTCTATCAAATCATTCAAAAAACGCCGCCCCAATTCCGTTGGGCGAAAATACATTGGATTGCTATCCAACAATCCTTTTGCTTGGGCGATTTTAATGTGTGGGGCGATTTTGGCGATGGGTAAACCTGTGCGTTCACTAAAATAATGACTGGGTACGCCGTCCACCAAACGCAAAGCATTCATCATAAATTCAAATGGCAAATCTTCAGTTGGCACGATTTTGCGTTCAATTGCATGGTTTGGGTTGCCGTGCATGGCGGCGAGATAGTCGGCTGGGTGGCGGCGGCGGGTGGTGCGTTCAATGCGGTCGTGATGGGTCAATTTGCCGTGCGCGCCCGCGCCAATGCCAATATAGTCGCCAAATTGCCAATAATTCACATTATGCCGTGCGCGTTGATGGGGTGCGGTGGCGAATGCGCTGGTTTCGTATTGGACAAATTGGGCGGCGGCTAATTCGGCATGGACTGCCAATTCAATTTCATACAATTCATCGTCTTGCGGCAAACCTTTGGGCGGCGTGTGTCCAAACGCGGTGTTGGGTTCAAGGGTAAGCTGATACGCGCTGATGTGGCTGGTGCCAAATTCAATCGCTGTGCGTACATCTTTGTAGGCTGCCTGAATATTTTGGTGCGGCAAGGCGTACATCAGGTCAATATTCACGCGTTCAAAAATCTGATTGGCGTGTTCAATCGCTTGTTTGGCTTCATCGGCATTGTGTATGCGCCCCAAAGTTTTTAATTGTGCGTTATCAAAACTTTGTACGCCGATAGACAGGCGGTTAATGCCTGCATCTCTAAAACCTTGAAATTTCTCATATTCAAATGTACTGGGATTGGCTTCTAGGGTGATTTCGGCTTCGGGATTCAGTTTCACGAGTGAACGTATGCCACTCAATAATTTGTCTATGCTGGCAGCCTGAAACACGCTGGGTGTGCCACCGCCGATAAAAATAGTGTCTATGCTTCGCCCCCAAAAATAGGGTAATTCATTTTGTAAATCAATCAGTAAGGCGTTAATGTATGCCGTTTCGTCCAGCGTAGATTTGATGGTGTGGGAATTAAAATCGCAGTAGGGGCATTTTTGAATGCACCATGGGGTGTGAATGTACAAGGAAAGCGGCGGCAGGGCGGTAAAAGTTTGCTGAAACATAAAATGTGAATGTGGGTAGATAAAATATTCATTTTAACTGATTTTCAGGCTGCCTGAAAAAACGGTTTTCTGCTACACTTTTGTTTTCTTTTTGAATGGGATAATTTGATGAAAACGAATTTTTGGCTGTTTTTGAGCGGCGCATTATTGGTCGGCAGTTTGCAGGCTGCCCCCAAACCCACGCCGCAACAAGACGAAGCGATGGTACACCACTATCGCGTTACCATGAAAGAAGCTGGCGAAGCCTTAAAAAATAATCAAGCCGAAGCCGCATTTCAGAAAATTTTATCTATGGCACAACAAGGTTTCCCCGAAGCGCAATACATCGCCGCCACCATGTTGCATGACGGCGTAGGCACGACACAGGATTTAGCCGCCGCGAAAAAATGGTACTCCGCCGCCGCCAATCAGTTGGGCAATGAAGAAGTGGCAACATTGGCAAAAGAAGGTTTGGCAGAATTGAAATAATATTCAGGCAGCCTGAAAATATGCAACCATGCCCAATGTAGGGTGCGTACCACGCACCAAATCATTCAAATAATGTGGTATTTTGGCATTTCGGTGCGTAATACGCACCCTACATGAATATTGTCGCGTACGAAAAGGCAGCCTGAAAACATATTCCCCCCAACAAAGGACATTAAAATGACCGAATTACACCAAAAAGCACAAAACTGGTTGGCACAAGACCCCGACCCCGAAACCAAAGCCGAATTGCAAACCCTGCTTGACCAAGCCCAAAGCGGCAACGAATCAGCCGAAAAAGAATTGGCAAACCGTTTCGCCGACCGCTTGCAATTTGGCACGGCTGGCTTGCGTGGGCGTTTACAAGCAGGCAGTATGGGCATGAATCGCGTATTGGTGGCGCAAGCGGCGAAAGGCTTGGCGGATTATCTGATTCGCAACGATAAAGAGCCATCTGTGGTCATTGGTTACGATGGGCGCAAAAATTCGCAAATTTTCGCCGAAGACACGGCGCAAATCATGGCGGGTGCAGGCGTGAAAACGTATTTATTGCCGCGTTGTTTGCCTACACCTGTGTTGGCATTTGCCTTACGCCGTTTGGATTTGACGGCAGGCGTGATGGTTACCGCCAGCCACAATCCGCCCGCAGATAATGGCTATAAAGTGTATTTGGGCAAACAACACGGCGGCGGACAAATCGTGTCGCCTGCCGATAAAGACATTGCCCAACAAATTGATTTGGCAACCCAAATTCAAATTAATGAATATGCGCGTAGCGATGATTACACCGTTTTGGGCGAAGATTTGATTACGCAATACATTGATACCACAGCGAAAATCGCGGTCGCACCCAAATTTGAATTGAATTATGTTTATACCGCGCTGCACGGCGTGGGCAAAGAAGTGTTGCTGAAAACCTTTCAGGCTGCTGGTTTGCCTCTACCACATATTGTCGCGGAACAGGCTGAACCAGACGCGGCGTTCCCCACCGTCGCCTTCCCCAATCCCGAAGAAAAAGGCGCGTTGGATTTGGCAATTGCTTTGGCAAAACAAGAACATGCCGAGCTGATTATCGCCAACGACCCAGACGCTGACCGTTTCGCCATCGCCCTACCCGATTCAGATGGCAATTGGAAATCGGTGCATGGTAATATGGTGGGCTGCTATTTGGCGTGGCACATCGCCCAACAAGCTGAAAAACAAGGAAAAAAAGGTGCAATGGCGTGTTCATTGGTGTCATCGCCAGCTTTGTTAGAAATTGCCAAACGCTATGGTTTGCAAGGCGAAGAAACGCTTACAGGTTTCAAATACATCGCCAAAGTGCCTGATTTAATTTATGGTTTTGAAGAATCTTTGGGCTATTTGGTCAATCCTGAAACGGTGTCGGACAAAGATGGTATTTCTGCTGCGATTGCTTTTGTGGATTTGATGGGCAGCCTGAAAGCGCAAGGCAAATCATTGCAAAGCTATATGGCTGAATTTGCGGCGGAATTTGGTGCGTATGCCAGCGCACAAGTTTCCTTGCGTATGCGTGAATTGGCGGACATTCCTGCGCTGATGGCGGCGTTACGCGCCCATCCCATCACGCAAATCGGCGCGGCAAAAGTCGTGCAAACCAAAGATTACGCCAACCATGCCGAACCTGCGGAAATTTTGGTGTACTATTTGGACAATGGCAATCGCGTAATTGTGCGCCCATCGGGTACCGAGCCAAAAGTGAAAGTGTATTTAGACGTGAAAGGCACGGACAATGCAGACGCGGCGCGTGTGTTGGCAGAATTGGACGACGATGTACGCAGCTTGTTGCGCCAAGATATGTATGGTAAACAAGATTGTTGATTTGATTTAATTTTATAGTAAATTCAATTTAAACCAGTACAGCGTTGTTGGTGTACACGGTGCTCGTTATCGCCTTGTCCTGATTTAAATTGAATCCACTATTATAAAATCAGGCAGCCTGAAAAGTTTTCAGGCTGAAACCTTTGCACAACCCTATTCTGTGAACTTTTCTAAAAAATAAATTTCTTAAAATTCAAAATATTAAAATTTTAAAAAATCAAATTTTAGGGGTTTTGCAAAGGTTTCAGGCTGCCTGAAAAATCATGAACCCCAAAACGCATTTAAGGCAGGCATTGCCAAAATCAACAACACCGCCACAATCGCCCATTCTGCGCGTTTAAATTGCAATTTGCCGTGAAATTGTTTCTGCGAATACGCAAACAACGCCACGCCCACCGCATACAACAGCACCGACAACAACAAATACTTTACCCCAGCCGCATACACAATCCACAAAGCATACACGCTGGCGATTGCACCAATCGCCTTGTATTGAAACGCCAAATTCTGTTTCATCGCCTGTTGCAACAAAAACAAGCCCACCAACAAATACGGCACCAAAATCATGGACGTGGAAATCAACAACAAGGCTTGGTAACTGTTGCCCGTTTGCCAAACCAAAAACAGGCAAAGTTGCACGGTCAAAGTTGTGAACAACAAAGCGTTTTTCGGTACAAGATTGCCGTTTAAAGTCAAAAATGATTTGGGGAATGCGCCATTTTTCGCGCCCAAATGCGGAATTTCGGTCGCGTACAAAGTCCAGCTCAAATAAGACGACAACACCGACACAATCAAACACACGCTAATCAAAATCTTGCCCCAATCGCCCACCATGTGCGCCAACACCCCAGCCATAGATGGATTGGACATTGCCGCAATCTCGCTGCGTGGCAACACACCTTGAGCCAACAGCGTGATTGCCACATACAACACCAGCACCAAACCCACGCCCAAAATGGTTGCTTTGCCCACATCGCTGCGGTTTTTGGCGTGTTTGGACAACACAGACGCGCCTTCAATACCCGTAAAAACCCATAATGTAATCAACATGGTATTTTTGACTTGGCTTATGATGCTGTTGTCTGCGCCTTCTTCGGGGACGATGCTTGCGCCCGTCCAGTCTGCCATAAAAATGTCTGAGCGGAAAAAATACACCGCCAAACCCACAAACACCATTAAAGGGAAAATTTTAACCACAGTCGCCAACAAATTGATGCCAGCCGCTTCACGAATACCGCGTGCCACCAAACCGTAAATCAACCATGCCACCGCGCTTTCGCCCAAAAACGCCCAAAACGTGTTGCCCTGCCCAAACAGCGTGAATTGTGGCGTATCGGTAAATGTGCCGACCGCTTCAAACGCCACCACCAAATAGCCCACAATGCCAATCGTAGTACACAACCAATAACCCCACGCCGACAAAAATCCCACCAAATCGCCAAAACCCGCACGCGCGTAGGTGTAAATGCCACCGTCCAAATCGGGGCGCAATTTGGCAAGACAAGCGAATGAAATCCCCAAGAAAATAATCCCAAAGCCTGTAATCAACCAACCGATTAACAAAGCCTGCGAACCTGCCACAGCAGACATATTTTGCGGCAGACTGAAAACGCCCGAACCGACCATGGAACTGATGACCAAAGCCGTGAGTGCGGTCAAACCAATTTGTGTTTTGCTAGACATAAAATACTCTGATTATTAAAAGAAATTTTGAAAAGAAAAGCCGCGATTTTACCGCATTTTTTTGATTGTGATGATGAAATGATTGTTCAGGCAGCCTGAACGCACAAGACAAAAATTGTTTGGCTGCCTGCAATCTGTTCCCTCCCCCGTCTGGCGGGGGAGGGTTAGGGTGGGGGTGGCACTCTGGATTTCTAACCCCCACCCCAGCCCTCCCCCTTGCATAGGGGGAGGGGGTAGGTTTGTGGCAACATCAAAGATTGTTGTGAAAGATTGTTGTGTACTGTAAGGCAGCCTGAAAAAATGAGCGTGGTTAATTGAATTTTTTCATGGCGTTGCGCCGCCATACCCACGCTTAAAGTGCCGCCCCCAAAGTTTCGCGGCAAATCCCACATATTTTCAGGCAGCCTGAAAATACCGCGCCAACGCCCCAATGTGTTCAGGCGCAATCCCACAGCAACCGCCCACAATCTCCGCCCCAGCGTTCACCCAAGTCCGCGCCCACGCCACATAATTTTCGGGCGAATTATCGGCGCGAATGGGGTCAAGTTCGCCATTTGCGTCATTCATTTCGCCTTGCACAGGTTCAAAGGCATTGGCATACACCCCAATTTTCATGCGATTGTGCAAAACCTGTTTGGCGGCAACAATCGCGTTTGCCATGATTTCAGGCTGGCTGCAATTAAACAAAATCGCGTCAATATCCCAATTTTTGACTGTTTCGGCAGCCTGAAACACCGTTTCGCCAGAACGCAAAATCGCCTGTTCATATTTTTTCGTGTCGTCTAGGGTAAACGACAACCAAATCGGTTTGCCCGAATGTTTCAATTTGCCATACCAAAATGCCGCTTCTTGCAGGCTGCTGACCGTTTCCGCCAACACAATATCCGCATAGGGCAACAAACCGTCCAACAAAGGTTGAGCCAATTCATCGGCACGATTTTCATCAAACAAATCAGGTCTGTACGAACCAAAAAGCGGCGGAAAAGACGCAGCAATTTGCACTTTTACGCCACATGCTTGCACCGCCTGTTGTGCCAATTTTCCCGATAAATCAGCCAGTTGTCGCGCTTCATTCGCAAAACGCGTTTCGCCAATGTGAAACGGCACAATCGCATAACTGTTGGTTGTGATGACTTGCGCCCCAGCACGAATAAAATCCGCATGAACCGCTTGCACGCTTTCGGGCGACTCGGTCAATGCCAAAGCCGACCATTCGGGTTGGCGAAACGGTGCGCCACGCCGATGGAGTTCGCGCCCCATGCCACCGTCCAAAATGATGATGTTTTTCATGATTTTATTTAAATTGAATGAATTATGTAGGGTAGGCACTCGTTGCCCACGCTGTTTAATCATACACCATAAATCCATATTTTAAAGTGAAATATGGATTTCAGGCTGCCTGAAAGCGGTTTTGAGAAAATGGCGGTCTTTGCAGAGAATTTGGTTTAGGTCGGGTTTCATGGTTTTGTTTTCAATCAAATTAAGTGGGCGCAATTATAGCAAAAGGCAGCCTGAAAGATTGCCATACTCTTTTATTCAGATTATGCTTATTGGGTTCATGATTGATAAGGAAATGTTGATGTCTTGGGGAGAATTTATTGGCATTCATGCCTTGATTGGTGTGCTTGTTGCATGGCTCACAATTCGTTGGCGTATGCGGTTTGCCTTGCCATTTGCGATAATGGTACTGTGGTTCATTCCCTATATTTGGTATTGGTCAAGCGCACAAAATGCGGATAATACGGATGAATTGAGTGCATGGTCGCCTTTATTTATTGCACCTGCTTGGTTGGTGGCTTGTTTGGTTTTTGGTACTGTGCGATTGGGGTGTTTTTTAAGAAATAGAAAATAGCCAGCGTAGATACTGTCGCTCCTGTCAATCCCTAAAACTAAAAATGTAACGAATATGGTGTTAAATCACCGAAGCACGAGACTGATACACCACTTGATGCTTCAACACACCAAAACAAAATTTTAAAGTGAAATATGGATTTCAGGCTGCCTGAAACAGAATTTTGGATAAGTGGAATATCAAAATTAAATTGATGGCACAACCCAAACCGCGTGGGCAACGAGTGCCCCCCTACACTTGCTATATCAATGAAAAATTGTTCAGGCAGCCTGAAAAATGCCAAAACACTTTTCAGGCTGCCTGAATTTAAATTAAAAATTAAAACATTACCCTTGCGGATTTTCCTGTTTCACGCGCAAACGCAAACTCAATTCGCGTAATTGTTTTTCGTCCACCGTATTGGGGGCATTGGTCAGCAAGCATTGAGCGCGTTGCGTTTTCGGGAAGGCAATCACATCACGAATGGATTCCGCGCCCGTCATCAGCGTAACCAAGCGGTCCAAACCAAACGCCAAACCGCCATGTGGTGGCGCACCGTATTTCAAGTTATCCAACAAGAAACCGAATTTTTCCTGTTGCTCTTCGGGCGTGATTTTCAGCGCGGCAAACACTTTTTCTTGAATGTCCGCGCGGTGAATGCGGATTGAGCCGCCACCGATTTCCCAGCCATTCAACACCATGTCGTAGGCGCGCGCCAAGCAGTTTTCAGGGTCGGATTCCATCAAATCTTCGTGTCCCACTTTGGGCGATGTGAATGGGTGGTGTACGGCTGCCCAACGGTCATTCTCTTCATCGTATTCAAACATGGGGAAATCCACCACCCAAAGCGGTTTCCACTCGTCCACAAAATAGCCGTCTGCCGCACCGTGTTCGTGTCCGATTTTGATGCGCAATGCGCCAATGGCTTCGTTCACGATTTTCGCTTTGTCCGCGCCAAAGAAGATGATGTCGCCATTTTGTGCGCCTGTTTCCGCGATAATCGTTTTCAGGCAGCCTTCCGACAAGAATTTCACGATGGGGCTTTGCAAACCGCTATTTTCATCATTGGTGATGTTGTTCACATCGTTTACTTTGATGTACGCCAAGCCTTTCGCACCGTAAATGCCGACAAATTTCGTATAATCATCAATGTCTTTGCGGCTCAATTTTGCGCCATTGGGTACGCGCAATGCCACCACGCGACCGCCTTTCATATCGGCAGCAGCGCGGAAGACTTTAAATTCTTCCGATTTCATCAATTCGGTCAATTCGGTGAATTTCAAATTCACGCGCATATCGGGTTTGTCCGAACCATAATAGAACATGGCTTCGCGGTAAGGCATACGCGGAAATTCGCCCAAATCCACACCCAAAGCGTCTTTAAACACCTGTTTTGCCATGCCTTCGGTGATGTCCATGATTTCATTTTCAGACAAGAATGAAGTTTCCAAGTCAATTTGGGTAAATTCAGGCTGGCGGTCGGCACGCAAATCTTCATCGCGGAAACATTTGGTGATTTGATAATAGCGGTCAAAACCCGCCACCATCAGCAACTGTTTGAACAACTGGGGCGATTGTGGCAAAGCGAAAAATTCGCCAGCATGAACGCGGCTTGGCACGAGATAATCGCGCGCACCTTCGGGCGTGGAGCGCGTGAGCATGGGCGTTTCAATGTCAATAAAGCCTTGCGCGTCCAAATAACGGCGCACACCCATCGCCACTTGGTAGCGCAAACGCAGGTTTTTCTGCATTTGTGGGCGGCGCAAATCCATCACGCGGTGGGTCAGGCGCACGTTTTCGCTGATGTTGTCTTCGTCAATCGGGAACGGTGGCGTGGCGGCAGCGTTCAAAATTTCAATTTCTTTTGCCAAAATTTCAATTTTGCCTGAAACCATTTTGTCGTTTTCCGTGCCTTCGGGGCGCGCACGCACGCGACCTGTGATGCTCAACACATATTCGCTGCGCGCGCTGTCTGCCAAAGCAAAGGCTTCGGGGGTGTCGGGGTCAATCACGACTTGGACGATGCCTTCGCGGTCGCGCAAGTCAATGAAAATCACGCCTCCGTGGTCGCGGCGGCGGTGCACCCAGCCTTTGACGGTTACGGTTTGGTCTAAATATTGTTCGCTGATTAAGCCGCAATAATTGGTACGCATATTTTTGTTTTTCCTTGTTAAATAATGAAATAATATGTTGTTTATTCAATTCGTAGGGGCGGATTTCATATCCGCCCTTTGCCACCATTTTCGTGTGGATAAAAACAATCCAATTCCCATTGTTTTGGATTATTTTCAATGTATTGTGCGATTTTTAAAAAATCCTGTTCACTGCGTATGCCGTGTTCGTGGTAACCGCGTTGCCACAATTTTTTAAAGGGCAAATCGTGATTGTACAAATATGCACGATAAACGGTTGTGGCTCGTCCTTTCAGGGTTTTGACCACATCGGATAATGTCGCCGTGTCTTGATGTAGCCAAATAAAATGCAAATGATTGGGCATAATGACTTTTGCCAACATTTGACTTTGCCCGAAGTTTTCAGGCAGCCTGAAAAGCATTTCGTCAATCATTTTGCCGATTAGATTGAAGTGCATTTCGCCATTTTGGATTTCGCCAAACAGGTGTTGCCGATTGTGTGTGCAAATCGTGATGAAATACGCGGTGTGGCTGGTGTAATCGTGGTGTTTCAGGCGAATGTTTTTGCGTTCGGGCATAATGTGGGTTTGTGGCAAGGGCGGATATAAAATCCGCCCCTACGAAAGTAGGGGGTGTATTGTTCAGGCTGCCTGAAAACTTATTCTAATGGGTGATTTTTGCTTGCCAGTATTTTTTGAATGCGATTTCGGTAAATTTGTATGCTTTTGGGTGCACCAATAATCATCAAAGTAACAGCTAAAAATACTGGAAAATGTAGCGGTGCACCACGATACGATAAATAGAAAAATGGCATCATACCGATTATCAAACTGATATGCACGAAAACGAAAATCCATAAAATAAGTTTAACGGATTTTTGTTTTTCAGGGGATAAATCTTGCCATTGTATCTCGGGGTTTTGCGAGATTTTTTTCAATAAAAATGCAAACATGATTTTTCCCTTTTCAGGCTGCCTGAAACATCAAACATATTGGCTAATCTCAATCAAATTGCCGTCAGGGTCGCGGCAATACACCGATTGGATTTTGCCCACCGCGCCCGTACGCGGCACAATGCCGTTTTCCAAAATCGCAATGTGGTGCGCTTGCAAAATCCGCAATACTTCATTTAATGGCGTGCTGGTTAGCAAACACAAATCTGCCGTGCCGCAGTTGGCATTTTGCGCGTTGGGCAAAATTTCCGCGCCTTTTTGGTGCAAATTGATTTTTTGCTTGCCAAACAGCAGGGCTTTGCGGTTTTCGCCAAATGTGATTTCTTGCATACCCAACACATTCACATAAAAATCAATGGTTTTTTGCACATCGGCAACAGTTAAAACCAAATGGTCTAGCGATTGGATTTTTATCATGTTTGTTCCTGTTTTTCTTTTCAGGCTGCCTGAATCATGATTGGCTTAAAATGGCTTTGATTCGGTTTTGATAAATGCGCCTGATTTTCGGTAAGGCGAGCACAAACACAATCAAAGCAGGCAAAATGCTCAAAAAAACCTGTTGGTTGTGCCATAAAACCAATATTGCCAACAACACCATCAAAATCACAAACACAAGCACAAATCCAAAACCAAATAAAACGACTTTGGCGCGTTTTTGTTGCGTTTCGGGTAAATCGTGCCAGTTTGGTTGATTGACAAGTATTTTGAATAACAATGCAAACATGATTTTTCCCTTTTTAGGCTGCCTGAAAAACTAATCTTTGTGTTCCCACCACCATATCGCCACAGCAATCAGAACCAAAAATAAAATAAACTAAAAATTATTGACACCGCCTGTTGGGTCTTTGCCAGCATGTGCGCTAATAGGTTGAAATAAAATCCCATATTTTACCCATTTCATCATCATTTTCCCTTTTCAGGCTGCCTGAAACATCAAACATATTGGCTAATCTCAATCAAATTGCTGTCAGGGTCGCGGCAATACACCGATTGGATTTTGCCCACCGCACCCGTACGCGGCACAATGCCGTTTAATTTTTATCATTTTGATTTTGTTCCGTTCTGTATTGGTTTTATTTCACCCAGAATTGTTTTTTTATCATTTTTATTCCTGTTCCAAACAACAGACTTGCAATGATGATGTTTGCAAAACCAAAAGCAATCATGGCTAAATGCGTCAGTTGACTATGTTGATACAGGGCAATAGCACTGTTTGCCATTGATGCTAATCCGAATGAAAATGCCCAAAATCCGATTGAAAATCCATTTTTTAATAGGCTAGGCACAATTCGCAACAAGAATAAAAGTTGTAATAAACCATATCCCCATAATAATTTTACCAGCAAATCCACCTCTCCGCCGTTTAGGCTTAAGTATGCACTACTACCCACAAAGGCGGGCGCCAATACAATGCCAATCGTAGCACGGTTTGTTGCAGGTAAAGGTTGAGTTCGTAGGCGTTGTAATAATATGGGTTCAAACATCAACCATGCCAGCAGACCTGCACCAAAGAACAGATAGGCTAAATCGGTCTGCCCTAATATTACCAATGAGCTAGCAGAGGTAAAGTTACTGGCTACGGCTGGCAAGTAAAAGGGTGGCTGAACAGCATCTTGGCTAAAATGTTCGCCACTCCAAAGTGAACCAATGCGAATAAAAGCATAAAACAACTGCCCTGTAATGCTACCACATATGAGTATTTTACCTAGTAGATGCCATTCCCAATGGTACAGTATGTCTCCAACCAACATTGTACTAATAAAAATTAAGGCTGGAAAAGAAAAGCGTATTGGGCAATAAAATTCTTCTTTGACTTGTTCTCGGAAAGCAAACAATTTATAAATATATAAACTCAAAAACAGTGTCCAAAACGCGATGGCAATGCCACCTAATACCGTACCGACAGTTTCTGCACCTTGCCATAAAGGTAAAACATGAAACCAAGCCAAAGCCAGTGCGGCAACGCCCACAGGAATAGAAAAATAGGCTGTGGGCATCAAAAAGGTTGCTGTTCGCATCACGATTCCTTATGCGTTGTTTTTTTTATGGGTAATTCATCAGGCATAACCATACCGAGTGAAATGACGTATTTTAATGCTTCATCCACGCTCATATCTAATTCGATGATGTCTTCTTGTTTGACCATAATATAATAACCACCTGTTGGATTAGGCGTGGTCGGCACATACACCGAAACATAGCCCGATTTTTCAGGCAGCGCGTCCAACACCGATTGCGGTACGCTGCCTGAAACAAACGCAATCGTCCAAATATTTGGCTGCGGAAACGGCACCAACACAGGCGTTTTAAACGAACGCGAATTGTCCGAAAGCAAACTTTCCGATACTTTTTTCACGCTGGAATAGATGGATTTAACGACAGGAATGCGCCCCATCAAACTGTCCCAGCCTTCAATGATTTTGCGCCCAATCACATTCGCCGCAAAAATCCCCGTGCAAAACAGCAACACAATCGCCAACAAAACACCTATACCTGGGAAAGTCAGCCCGATGTATTTTTCAGGCTGCCATTGTTCGGGCAAAAGTTTAATTAAGCGGTCGGCGGAATTGATAATAGACGTTAAAATCCAAATCGTTACAGAAATGGGCAACCATACCAAAATCCCTGTGATTAAATAGCGTTTAATCGCTTTGCTGATACTGAAACCGTGTGTATGGGGTTCTGACATTTTCTTGTGCAATAATAAAAGGTAAAAACCTGTGATTATACGCAATTTATGGTATTGGGCAAAGATTTCAGGCTGCCTTTGGTGTCAAATAATCAGGGCGGTTACTTTGCACATTCCAGTAACCGCCCCCAATTTAATACACAATTTGGAATACTTCAGTCGCCAAAAAACCATCGGATAAAGCAACCAATTTCATGGCTTTCTGGGTAAATTCCGCAGACGACAAATGCGCTTCCAAAGCATGAAATGTTGTCCATTTTTGCAGAATAATGTATTCCGTGTCCTTGCCTGTTAATTTGGCAAAATGGTAATCCAAACAACCCTCTTGATGACGAACATGGCGAATAAAATCGCGCATCATCGCTTCAAATTGAGCTTGATTTTCCACCGCCACTTTGCAATGCGCCAAAGCACCTACCATTTCTTATTTTCCTTGTCTTAAATTTCCAGTAAATCACTCAAATCAATCTAGATGATTGATGATTGTCCAACAGCAGCACAAATTTGACACGATTGATTTTTCACAAATTTAAACTGCTGCCATTCGCCCGTCAAAGCGGAATAACAACGCAACACATTCGCCGCCACAGGCAAACTCATCAATATTTTCAAAGCTTCGGCAGCCTGCGCCGCCCCCATCACGCCCACCAAAGGCGCAAACACGCCAAACAAGGCACACGCGCCATCATCAGCCTGCGCCATATCAAATAAACAATGGTAACAAGCCTCGTCCAAATCCGCACGAAAAACAATCAGTTGCCCATCAAATCGCACCGCCGCCCCCGACACCAAAGGCTTGCGATTTTGCACACACGCCGCATTAACCGCTTGGCGCGTAGCAAAATTATCACTGCAATCCAACACCACATCGGCTTGTGCGGTCAATTGATTTAAATCGTCCGTATTCAAATAATGTGGGTGGACTTCTATGATGCATTGACTGTTGCGTTCACGCAAAAATTGCGCCATTTTTTCAACTTTCAGGCTACCTGTATCGGTTTCGGCGTAAGTAATTTGGCGTTGCAAATTGGTTTCGTCTATCGTGTCATGGTCGGCGATGATGAGTTTGCCGACACCAGCCGCCGCCAAATATGGCAACGCCGCCGTCCCCAATCCACCACACCCCACCACCAAAACCGTTGATTGTAATAATTTTTCCTGATTTTCCACGCCAATTTCGTTTAATAAAATATGGCGACTGTAACGCAATAATTGTTGATCATCCATCATCAAATTTTTGAGTAGTCATGAATAATGTAAATTGTACACGGTTTTCATTGCCTAATGAGTATGAAAGATTTAAGATAATTCTTTCCTTTTTCCCACTCCAATCCATTAACACAATGAAAAATTTAGAAATTTACTTAACTCGACACGGCGAAACCGAATTTAATGTTACCCAGCGTTTGCAAGGCTGGGCAGATTCACCTTTAACAGAAGATGGCAAGCGCGTGGCGCAGGAATTGGGCGACAAATTACGCGGACACAATTTTCAGGCTGCCTTTTGCAGCACTTTACCGCGTACTTTAACGACCGCGCAATTGATTTTGGCACACCAACCGCATTTGCCGATTATGGCGTTGAACGATTTGCGCGAATATCATTTTGGGCAATTTGAGGGTAACTATGGCAATGATTTGTATGAAAAAATCATCGCTCATCGTGGCATTGCCGATGTGGAAACATGGCTGAATTTTTACCGTCATGCAGACCACAATGTGTTGGCGGAAACCGTGTCGCAACTTGACCCACGCGCGGAAACGGAAGCGCAATTTGTTCAACGATTACAACGTGGTATGGCACAAGTGGTGGCAAACAGCCCCGATGAAGGGCGGGTTTTGGTGGTGTCGCATGGTATGGCGATTGTGGCTCTGCTCAAATCCATTGATAAATCAGCGATTTTATACAAAAGCCCTGCCAATGCCAGTGTGTCGCGTTTGCATTTTGATGGCACAAAATGGCGCATTTTAAGTGTGGCACAAACAGATTTTACCTAGCCTATATGATTAACTAGAGGATTTTATGATAAAAAAATCCTTTTATTTAATTGATTTAGCCTACATTGTGTTTCACGCTGCCTGAACATTCTACAAAATCAAGTGATTTACCATATATAATAACATAACATATAAACCCAAAAACTGTAAACAAATAACACAAAAAATATGAAATTAGCGGTAAAACGTAATTTTTTGTAAAAAAATGATTGAATACCGATTCATCAATTGGTAAAATAGCATTATCTTAAAAAGTCCAATAAAAACTAAATATAATAATACAAAATATTTTTCTAACTCTTTATTTTAAAACTGATTTAATTGAAAAATTGCTTATCATTTAATTACACGCAATTACATAATCATAAAAAACAATTACTTAAATAAACTAAATTTAAATCTTTAGTCAAACTATGGGTATGGGATTTTTAATTTTTCACTTTATCGTTTCTTCAACAATGGGAGTTCAAATGAAAAAACATCGCCTAACCGCTTACATACTTGCCATACTGGCTCTATCAGCCTGTTCAGAACACAAGCACCATCACAATACAGCAGCTACCGAAGTGCCGCCCACAACCATTGGTTTTGTGGTAGCACGCAATGACCATAATTCCCCCTATTTACAAAAAGTATATCAAACCGCCGAACAAGCAAAACAGAGCATCCCAAATCTCACACTCTTGTTAGAAAATGCTGAAGGCAGTGTAGATAAACAATACGCTCATCTAGATAAAATGATTGAACAAGGTGCCAAAGCACTGATCATTAATTTAGTTGATGGCAGCAAAGGTGGTGAATACATTAAAAAATATTGTGGCAAAGTACCTTTGGTATTCTATGTAATTAATCCAGGAGACAAAAATATGGCAGCCTGCGAAGATGCCTATTTTGTTAATAGCGACCCAGCACAAGGCTCGGTAGCACTGGGTTTATCCATTTTGGAAAACTGGAAGAAAAATCCACAATGGGATAAAAACAAAGACGGTAAAATCCAATTAGCCATTATGGATGCTTTCCCTGCTCAAGCACACACCAAAAGTCGTGGTGATTGGGTAATATCTACCATTGAAAACTATCCTGTTTTAAACACCAAGGCTCAAATTTTATTGACAGGCATAGGCAGATTCCAAACCAATGTGGCGGAAGAAACAGCCAATAAATGGATAACTGACCCCACATTTGAACAAGTTGAAGTCATTGTGAGTAGTGCAGACAGTATGAGTTATGGTATTGTCAATGCGATGCAAAAAAATCAAAAAGCCACTACTCCTTTATTTAGTGTAAACCGCCTTACCCCTACTGAAGCTATGATTAAAAATGGGCAAATAGTGGATTCTATTGAAACAGATTTTTACCATGAAGTTTCCGCAGCCATGCAATTGGCAATGAATTTAGCCAATAAGCAGCCTTTGACACAAGGTTTAGATTATCATATTTATGATAAACAATTACTTGTTCCGTTTATTGTGTCAAATAATAATCAAGCCAATCAATAATTTTTTAGAATGGAAATGTGATGACAACCAACACCCCCAATTCTATTCAAACGAATATTGTTAAAAAATACAGCAGCTTATTAATCTTAGTGGGTTCATTTTTTACCTTAATTTTGGTTTTGGCATTGCTCACTTATTTTACCACCAAGCGTTTTGAACAAGTAGCAAACACACAAAAAGTGTTGTTACAACAATCTGTAATTACACAAGAATTAACGCAAAATCTGCTGAATATTAACTTATATGGTACCAATCAATTGGCAGCCAATACTGCTGTTCAGGCTGCCTCTGCTGCAACTATTCCTGCTAACAATCAAACAGCCATACCAACAACTGCTGCCAGCCAAGTCAATACACAGCCTGAAAATATCGCCACACAAATTCCGTTTGATACTTTGCCACAAACGGCATTATATCGTATTGCCGATATTGAAAAAGCGCGAGTAATATTTAATGATACACTAAAAGCCTTGAAAGAAGGCGGTCGTGTCAATATGTTAGATGGCAGTGTAGTGGAATTAGAACGAGCAGATGATGTAGAAATTCTGAATCATTTAAACCATATTGAGCAAATTTGGATACCCTATGAAGGCTTACTTGCTAACTTCTCCAATGGTATTCAAAATAAAATTTTAGATAAGAACATCAGCGATTATTTGGTAGATTATACACGTTTGTATAATAAACCTCTACAAGCTGAATTAAACAGTATTACCAATAATCTAAATATTACAACATCTAATAACGCCGCTATTTTACGTACTATCCAAATTTTGGGTGTAATTTTAGCAGTAATTATTTTTACACTAATTGTGTTCCGTGTATTAAAACGTTTGGTGCGAACAGATACGCAACTTGATTTCGCTAAACGCCAAACAGATGATATCATGAACACAGTAAACGAAGGCTTGTTTTTGATTAACAAAGATTTGGTTATTGCTGAACAATATTCAGCTAAATTAGAAGAAATTTTGTGCCAAAAAAACATTGCAGGTCGTACATTGTATGATTTACTGCAAGGCATTATTAACCAAAAAGACATGAATACTACCAAACTATTTGTAGATCAATTGTACAATCACTGGGTAGTGGAAGAGTTAATTCAAGATTTAAATCCCTTGAAAAAAGTTGCAGTATCCTATTTAGATGAATATGGTTTTGCCCATCAAAAATTTGTGGAATTTAGCTTTTTACGTGTCTTGGACGAAAGTCAAACACAAGTAGAAAGTGTGTTTGTGAGTGTGGTGGACATCACCAAAGAAATTCGCTTGCAAGAACAAATGGAAAAAGACCGCGTTCAACATGATAGTCAAATTGAAATGATAGGCTATTTACTTAATACTGATAGCCATCAATTGTTGCGCTTTATCAGTGAAACTAAAGAGCGTCTTGAACGTATGAATAATATTTTAAAGCAAGACAATACTATAAATTTACGTGATAAAACTGAACAATTGTACCGCGAAACTCATAGTTTAAAGGGCGATGCTTCTGCCGTGAAATTAGCCTCTTTAGTTGGATTAGCTGAAAAACAAGAAGAAATGCTAAAACAATTAAAAAGTCGCATGAAATTAAAAGGTGATGATTTTTTACCTTTTACGGTAACACTCGATGAAATGATTAATATGGTGTCTTTTATTGAAAGTTTACTACAACGCTTAAATTTACAAGACAGTACTTCTGTTCGTATTAGCGAACCTAGCAATGCACAATCCGAAAATGTAAGCTATTGGAAAAGCTATTTTTCACAATACGCACAAGAAATTGCTCATCGTCAAGGTAAAAAAGTGGTGGTACAAGTGCTGGGCTTTGATGATATGGCTCGAAGTGAACAAACTATGTCTATCTATAAAGATATTACCACCCAATTATTGAAAAACGCCATTGTGCATGGTATTGAAACACCTGCAGAACGTAATTCCATGGGCAAACCACAAACAGGTGTGGTCATTTTAAGCCTAGAGTCTCATCACAACAAAGACCATTTACAAGTGAAAGATGATGGTAAGGGTATTGATTGGGATAAATTACGCGAAAAAGCTGTAGAAGCTGGTTTATATTCATCCAAAGAAGTCGCTCAATTATCCAGCAAAGATTTGTTGAATGTAATGTTCCAATCAGGCATTTCTACCGCCTCAGCACAGGATGAAGATGCGGGGCGTGGTGTAGGCATGGACATTGTGAAACAATTAAGTCATGATATGGGTGCGAAAATGAATGTAAGCAGTTCTGCTAAACAGTTTACTCAAATTCATATTTCTTTTCCTCAAAAATAAGGGCGACTAATTATGGCATATACATTGATGATTGTTGATGATTCTAATATTATCCGTAATCGTATTGAGCGCATTTTTCAGTCTAGCAATATTGAAATTGTGGCACACGCAAATAATGGCGTGGAAGCATTGAATAAGTTTAAGGAATTAAAACCAAATTTAGTAACAATGGACTTAACCATGCCCCAAATGGATGGCTTGGAGTGTATCAAACAAATTGTGGCAGAAAGCAGTGATGTGAGTATTTTGGTCGTCTCTGCTTTAGCGGATAAAGAAACTGCTTTACATGCCTTACAGTATGGTGCACGAGGTTTTATCTGCAAACCTTTCACAGAAGAAGAATTGCACAATGCTTTAAATCGCTTAATTACACTCAATAAAATGAATAAATAAATCTATATATTCCCTCTCAATACTTTAATGTATTGGGAGGGAATGTGTTTATTATTGCCTATTTTCTGATTTGAAATAAGCACAATCGTTCAGGCAACTTGAAAGAGACAAAAATCGGTTATAATGAGCACTTTTCTCAACTCTTTTGCCAGAATTGATTTAATTGAAAACAAGTGAAAAAATGATTTTATAGTGAATTCAATAAAATTCGTACAGCGTTATCCAGCTCACTTATGTGTACTCGGTGTATATGGTGGTTGCCATCACCTTGTCTTGATTTCAATTGAATCACTTTAATATTATAAATCAATTAATTTCAAAAAAGTTGAGAGGCAGCCTGAAAAACCATTTTTACTGGAAAAACAAAACCATGGGACAAAAAATCCAATCCGTAAAAGGCATGAACGACCTTCTGCCCACCGAACAAAAAGATTTCAAACTCACATCGGCTTATTGGCAAGCCTTTGAAAACAAAATTCAAAACTGGACACGCCGATTTGATTACAAGCAAATTCGCACCCCCATTGTGGAACAAACCAGCCTGTTTGTGCGCTCCATTGGCGAAGAAACCGATGTGGTTGGCAAAGAAATGTACACCTTTGCCGACAGCAACGACACATTGAGCCTCACCCTGCGTCCCGAAGGCACGGCAAGCTGCCTGCGCGCGGTGGTGGAACACAATCTTTTGCACGAAGCCCCACGCAAATTGTGGTACATGGGCGCGATGTTTCGCCGCGAACGCCCACAAAAAGGGCGTTACCGCCAATTCCACCAAGTCGGCATTGAAGCACTCGGTTTTGCCGACCCCGATATTGACGCGGAAATGGTGGCGATGTGTGCCGATTTGTGGCGTGAGTTGGGTATTTTGCAATATTTGACTTTGGAAATCAATAGCTTGGGCAATCGTGAAGAACGCGCCGCCCACCGTGCCGCTTTGGTTGCCTATCTGACTGAATTTGAAGACAAATTGGACGATGACAGCAAACGCCGTCTCCACACCAATCCATTGCGCGTTTTGGACACGAAAAATCCCGATTTGCAAGAAATTTGCAATAATGCGCCACGTTTGATTGATTATTTGGGCGAAGATTCCAAAAAACATTATCAAACATTCAAAGATTTGCTGACGGGTTTGGAGATTCAATTTGTGGAAAATCCGCGTTTGGTGCGTGGTTTGGATTACTACAACCACACCGTTTTTGAGTGGACAACCGATAAATTGGGCGCACAAGCGACCGTGTGCGGCGGTGGGCGTTACGATGGTTTGATTGAAGAATTGGGGGGCAAAGCCGCGCCGTCCATTGGTTTTGCGATGGGGATTGAGCGTTTGTTGCTGTTGGTGCACGAACATGGCAGTCTGCAAGTGGCGGATTTCCCTGATGTTTTCATTATGCAACAAGGCGATGGCGCGACTTTGCAAGCGATGAAATACGCCAAAATCTTGCGCGAAAATGGCTTTGACGTGGCGCAATTTTCAGGCAGCACCAAATTGAAAAATCAATTTAAACGCGCCGACCAGTCAGGCGCACAATTCGCCTTGATTATTGCCGAAAGTGAATTGGCAAATCAAGAAGTTACCTTGAAAGATTTGCGTGGCGAGCGTGGGCAAATCACGATTCCCGCTCATGAATTAATTTCAAAATTGAATGAATGGAAAGCATAATGTCAGCACATCATGATGAACAGCAAGAACTTGAAAACGCAAAACATTTATGGCAAACGGGCGGCAAATGGGTATTTGCGGCTTTGGTGGCGGCGGCTTTGGGTTATTTGGGCAATGTGATTTACAAGGGGCAAGTAAACAGCCAAAATCAGGAAGCCGCCACGCTCGCGGCGCAAGTGAAGGGCGATACGGCGAAATTATCGGCGTTGCAGCAATCGCATGGGAAATCGGCGGCGGCAGCGCAAGCGAGTTTGGAAACAGCTAAAACTTTGTTTGATAATGGTAAATTAGACGAGGCTGCGGCGGCGTATCGTTGGGTGTTGGACAATCAGAAAGCACCGCTTTTTCAGGCTGCCGCCGCGCAGAGTTTAGCCAATGTGTTGTTGCAGCAAAAGAAATTTGATGAAGCATTATCTGTGTTGAATACGCCTGTTGATGACAGTTTTGCGCCGTTGATGAACGAGACGAAAGGCGATGTACTCGCCGCGCAAGGCAAAAATAAGGAAGCGGCAGAAGCATATCAATTGGCATTGGATAAATTGCCTGAAAATTCGGCTAGCCGTGAATTGGTGCAATTGAAATTGGGGCAATTATAAAATTTCAGGCAGCCTGAAAACACATTCACAAGGAAAAACAATGACTCAAACGCCTGAATCCCAAACTAAACACAATGACAACGCGCCATTTTATCGCCAACCGATTTTTTGGATGTTGATGAGTGGCCCGATTTTGGTGGTGATTGCTGCCTTTGTCAGCTTTGGCATTGCAAAAACGCACGCGCAAGACATGGTTTCCGATGATTATTATAAAGACGGTAAACACATTAATTTACAAATTGACCGCGACAATCACGCGCTGGAACGCAATATTTCGGCGCAAGTGATGTTTAATCCCGAAGGTTCGGCGGTGAAAGTGTTTGTAAATGGTCAATTTGAAGCGCAAAATGGCGTGAAATTGCTGCTGCTGCACCCCACGCGCCAAGATGAAGACCGCACAATTGAATTAAAAGCGATTAATGGCAATGAATTTGCAGCGCAATTTGAGCCTTTGCCACCAACCGTGCATTGGTATATTCGCGTGGAAGATGGTCAAGGTGTGTGGCGCGTGCAGGAAAAATGGTTGCCCAATCAAGGTGGTGCGGTGATGTTAAAAGCTCAAGTGCCTACTTTAAGCGTTTCTGCGCCTCAATCGGTGGATTGATTTTCAGGCTGCTTTACAGTACACCACAAAACTCATGTAGGGTGCGTATTACGCACCGAATTATCAAGTCATTTAAATTAAATGATTTGGTGCGTGGTACGCACCCTACATATTATTGTCGCATACTGTTAGGCAGCCTGAAACCCACCAATCACTTACTCCATCATCAAAAAATCATGAAAATTCTTATACTTGGTAGTGGACAAGTCGGCTCTGCCATTGCCCACGAACTTGCCGCCATGTCTAATCACGACATCACGCTCATTGACACCGATGAACACGCGCTGCGTTTAGTCAGCAATCATTTAGATGTGCAAACCATAGTCGGCAACGGCGCGTCCCCCATTTTAATGGAACAGGCTGGTGCAAAAGACACCGATATGTTGCTCGCGCTCACCCGCAGCGATGAAACCAATTTGGTGGCGTGCAAAATCGCGGCGGATTTTTTCAATATTCCCAATCGGATAGCGCGGGTTCGTTCCACCGACTATTTGGAATACGGTGAGCCGTCATCTGATGAAGATGACCAGATTTCAGGCTGCCTGAATGCGTTTGGCATTACAGATTCCATTCACCCAGAACAATTGGTTACGGAACATTTGGCGGGTTTATTAAACTATGTTCGTGCCTTGCAAGTATTACCCTTTGCCCACGATAAAGTGAAAATGGTCATCGCCCAAGCCAAATCGTATGACCAAATTAAACATAAAAATATCCAAGAAATCAACGCAGATTTGCCCGAACACACCGATTGTCAAATCTGCGCCATTTACCGCAATAACCGCCTACTCGTTCCCAATCCCGACACGCGCATTGAAGAAGGCGATGAAATTTGCTTTATTGTCAATAGTTTGCACTTGGAAGCGGTCATGCGTTCCATGTTTCAATACGACAATAGCCGCCGCCGCGTAATGATTGCAGGTGGTGGCAATATTGGCTACCGTTTGGCGAAACAATTGGAAAACAAGTTCAACATCAAACTCATAGAAAACAGCCACCAACGCGCCGAATGGCTGGCAGAAAATTTGGACAATACGCTGGTGTTACAAGGTTCAGCCAGTGATGAAAATTTGCTATCGCGTGAATACATTGATGAAATTGACGTATTTTGCGCGATTACCAATGACGATGAAAACAATATTATGTCCGCCCTACTCGCCAAAAATCTGGGCGCAAAACGCGTGATTTCCATTATTAACCGCTCGCGTTATGTGGATTTAATCACGGGTAATCAAATAGATATAGTTGTTTCACCACATTTAATTACCATTGGCAGCGTGTTAGCACATGTGCGGCGCGGCGATATTGCGGCGGTGTACCCCTTGCGACGCGGCGCGGCGGAAGCGATTGAAGTGGTGGTGCATGGCGATGAGAAAACTTCGGTACTGGTTGGCAGAAAAATCAGCGACATCAAATTTCCCACAGGCTGCCATATTGCCGCAATTGTTCGCGATGAAGAAGTGATTATGGGGCGTAACCACGACCATATTTTGCAAGAAAATGACCATTTAATTTTCTTTGTTGCCAGACGTAGGGTGTTGCAAGAATTGGAAAAATTGATACAGGTCAAGATGGGTTTCTTTGGATAATTGCAAAAGTGTGTTACTATGCGCGGCTTCAATCTTAAAGTAGTTTCATTTTTCACGAAAAAACAAAAGGAAACAACATCATGACTAAAAAACTAACCGAACAGGACATTCTGAACTGGAATGGTCCCGAAGACGATTATATGAATGAGGCGCAATTGGCATTTTTCCGCGAATTATTGGTTAAATTGCAAGACGAATTAATTGAAAAAGCGTCTATCACCACCAACAATATGCAGGAACACGAACTCGCGCCCGACCCAGCCGACCGCGCTTCTCAAGAAGAAGAATACGCACTGGAATTGCGTACTCGCGACCGTGAACGCAAATTGTTAAGCAAAATCCAAGAATCGCTGCGCGATATTGACGAGGGTGAATACGGTTTCTGTCGCGACACAGGTGAGCCAATTGGTTTAAAACGCCTGTTGGCGCGTCCAACTGCCACCTTGTCGGTGGAAGCGCAGGAACGCCGTGAACGCATGAAAATGCAATTTGCGGATTAATCTTCATGTGGTTTCAGGCTGTCTGTTTCAGGCAGCCTGAATGTTTTTTGATTTTTTGAATACGCGCCTACGATTTTGCAGGCTGCCTGAAAGTTTCCCCAAATGTCTGTTAATCATTATGAAAATTTCCCTGTTGGCTCGCTCGCCATGCCGCGCCATTTGCGTAAACCCACCCACGCGATTTACGCCTTTGCCCGCACCGCAGACGACATCGCCGATGAAGGCGACATCGCCCCCGAACAACGCATTGCCGAGTTAAACAAATTAATCCACGAGCTTGATTTAATTCAACAAAACAAGCAGCCTGAAACGCCACTGATGCAGCATTTATTAAACGAAGCGATTGCGCCGCACCAGATTCCGCTCCAGCCTTTTTATGATTTGCTGGACGCGTTTGCGCAAGATGTGGTGAAAAAACGCTACGAAAATTTTGGCGAATTGGTGGATTATGCACGGCGGTCGGCGAATCCTGTGGGGCGGCTGATGTTGCATTTGTATGGCGTGCATGATGAGCGCAGTTTGGGGCAAAGCGATGGGATTTGCACCGCTTTGCAATTGATTAATTTTTGGCAAGATGTGGCGGTGGATTGGCAAAAAAATCGCGTGTATATTCCGCAAGAAGATTTGCGAAAATTTGGTGTAACCGAACAGCAAATCGCTGATGGTAAAGCAGATTTCGCTTTTCAACGCCTGATGGCGTATGAATGTGAACGCGCATTTAAAATGCTACACGCAGGTTCGCCTTTGGGCAGAACGCTGAAAGGGCGCGTGGGTTTTGAATTGCGTATGATTGTGTTGGGCGGGCAAACGATTTTGCAGAAATTAGACGGCGTGAAATATGATGTTTTTAATCAAAGACCTGTATTGGGTTGGAAAGATTGGTTACGCATAATTAAAGGGGCGTTTTGATTTTTCAGGCTGCCTGAAATATTCGTAGGGTGCACCCTACGGTTAGGCAGCCTGAACCCCCTATTTCCCCATTTTCCTATCCAACATCGCCAACAACGCCTGCGAATTTTTCCGCCCCTGTTCCTGCGACACCGCAGCCCCCTGCCCACGCCCCGATTGCACCACATCATCGCTGGGCATTTCATCAAAAAAGCGGCTTGGTTCAGGATATTGCCACGCGCCAGCGCGTTTGCGTTTTTTGCAATACGTCATCGTCAGCTGTTGTTTGGCACGGGTAATGCCGACATACATTAGCCGCCGTTCCTCTTCCAAGCCGCCCTCTTCCACGCTGTCGGCATGGGGAAACAAGCCTTCCTCACAGCCCACCAAGTACACAAAAGGATATTCCAAACCTTTGGACGCGTGCAAAGTGGACAATTTCACCGCGTCCACCTCTTCCCCGTCTTTGCCTTCCAATAGTGTCATCAGCGCAATGGTTTGACTTAATTCAATTAAATTGCGCCCATCTTCGTCCGATTTGCGCCGCAGCCAGTCGCACAAATCCTGCACATTGCGCCAACGATTTTCTGCCGATTTAATATTTTCCGCATTCAAATCAATCAAATAATCTTCATAACGAATATCTGCCAACAAATCTTGTATCACATCGCCAGCCGCGTCCTGCGCCGCGCGTAGCTGATAATCGCGCAACAAAGCCATAAATTGCTGCACCGCTTCCCGACTTTTCGTGGACAATTCCGCCAGCGCGTTCAGGCTGCCTGAAGCCGCCCACAAGCTGCATTCATGCGCTTTGGCATACTCGTTTAATTTGCCCAAAGTCATGTCGCCGATTCCCCGTTTGGGTGCGGTGGCGGCGCGTAAAAACGCAGGGTCATCATTGGGATTTGCCAGCAGCCGCATATACGCCAAAACGTCCTTAATCTCTGATTTATCATAAAAACTTTGTCCGCCCGAAATTTGATACGGAATCCGCGCCGCACGTAAAGTCTCTTCAAACACACGTGCCTGATGATTACCACGATACAAAATGGCAAAATCTGCATAATTTGCGCCATAAATTGCCTTATTTGCCTGAATTTGCCCGACCACATACTCCGCTTCGTGCGTTTCATCACGACACGCCACAATCCGCGCCGCCTCGCCCTCGCCCAAATTAGACCACAAGGTTTTCGGGAATAATTTGGGATTATGCCCAATCAGCGCATTGGCAATCCGCAAAATCCGCGCCGTAGAACGATAATTTTGTTCCAATTTAATCACTTTAAGCTGCGGATAATCTTCTTGCAAACGGCGCAAATTTTCCATATTCGCGCCGCGCCACGCGTAAATAGACTGGTCATCATCGCCCACCACCGTAAACCGCGCTTCCAAACCTGTCAATAATTTCAACAACATATATTGACAAGCATTGGTATCCTGACACTCGTCCACCAATAAATATTGCAAACGCGTTTGCCATTTCTGCCGCACTTCGCGGTTATCGCGCAATAAAATGGCAGGCAGCCTGATTAAATCATCAAAATCCACCGCTTGATAATGCAATAAAGTTTCCTGATACAAAGTATATACTTGGGCAATTTGCGTTTGCCATTCGTCCTCACACAAAGCATAGACTTGTGCTGGCTCAAGCAAGTTATTCTTCCATAAGGAAATTTGGTGTTGCGCCTTAAAAATGGCTTCGCGCCCTGTGGTGTCCAGCATTTCTGCGATGATTTTCGCGCTGTCCGAGCTGTCTAAAATGGAAAAATTCTTTTTATAACCAATGTGTCCCGCTTCTTCGCGCAAAATCCGCATGCCCAGCGCATGAAACGTGGACACGGTTAAACCGCGTGTGCGTTCCTTGCCCAAACGCTGTGTAATGCGTTCTTGCATTTCTTTCGCCGCTTTATTGGTAAAGGTGATGGCGGCAATGTGATGGGGTTTATAGCCCGATTGCAGCATATAGGCGATTTTTTCGGTGATGACGCGCGTTTTGCCACTGCCTGCGCCAGCCAGCACAAACAATGCACCGCCGAGATATTCTACGGCTTCTTGTTGTTGGGGATTGAGTTTCATGGGTTCAGGCTGCCTGAAAAAATGGGTTGGGCAAAATTATAACAAAATCCATTACAATAACGCCTTGTCTCATCAAATTGTCCATTTAAAATGCCATGCTGAAAATGAAGTTTCTTTTATTTTTATTTATCAATATATTGTCTTTCAGTTTGTGGGCAGCCACGCCCGCGCCAAAAGCCACACCCAAATCCACAACCACGCCCACACTCAATCAAGTAAGCGGCATGGTTTCGCCGCAAAAAGACGCGCGTTTGGTACGCATACCCAGCAAATACGCCAATAAAACCGAGTATATTCAAAAAAATGTCCTGCCCGATTTGGAGCGCATGATACTCGCCGCGCGTAAAGATGGCGTGAATTTACGCGTGATTTCCGCGTTTCGCTCGTATAACCATCAAAAAAATCTGTGGCAACGCAAATGGCAGCAGACTTCGGGCAACGATAAAACGCGTTTGCAAGCCGTGTTGCGCTATTCCAGTCCACCAGCGTTTAGCCGCCACCATTGGGGGAGTGATGTGGATTTGAATAGCCTAAAACCAAGCTATTGGGCGAGCGCGGACGGTAAAAAAACGCTGCGTTGGTTGCAAAAAAATGCGCGAAAATTTGGTTTTTGCCAAGTCTATTCGCAGGGGCGCAAAAAGGGGCATGACGAAGAAGTGTGGCATTGGTCGCACGTCCGCAGCGCGCGCCCGTATTATCAGATTCGCGCCAAAACCATTAAGCAAGTCAAGCACATCAATCTTTCAGGCAGCCACGTTTTAACGCCTGAATTATTGAAAACTTATTTATCATCTATCCAAAATTGCGGTTTGTGATGGCGTATTTCAGGCAGCCTTTGGGTACACGACAATTTTTACTAACACCTAAAATGTAGGGTGGGTATCACGCACCAAATGATTCAAATAATGAAAATTTCGGTGCGCAATACGCACCCTACATGAATTTTTAACGTATTTCAGGCAGCCTGAAAACCAATAGACAATTTAGGGTATAATTAAGCTCCATCTTTTTTAATTAACTTCCGTGAGTTCGCCCACCATGTCTGTGATTACCGCTCTGCGCGGCGCGTCCGCCTTATCCCCTTTTCGTGTAGAAAAATTATTGCAAAAAGCCCAAAATTTGGGGCTGCCTGAAAGCCAATTTGCCAGCGAATACTGGTATTTTGTGTCATCGCCAGCCGCTTTGAGCGATGAAACCGTACAAAAATTACAGGCATTGTTGGCGGCGCAATGCGTCCACGCGCCTGAAATGTTGGGCAATTTTTTCCTGATTACCCCGCGCATTGGCACGATTTCGCCTTGGGCAAGCAAAGCCACCGACATCGCCCACAACTGCGGTTTGCAAGAAATTGAACGCATTGAACGCGGCATGGCGGTTACGCTTTCAGGCAGCCTGAACAACGAACAACGCCAAAAATGGGCAGATTTGCTCCACGACCGCATGACCGAATCGGTGTTGTCCGATTTTCAGGCAGCCGAAAAACTGTTTTCACAGCACAATCAGCAAACTTTTGAAACCATTGATGTTTTAAACGGTGGCAAACGTGTTTTGGAACAAGCCAATCAAAACATGGGCTTGGCATTGTCGCCCGATGAAATTGATTATCTGATTGAAAATTATCAAAATTTAAACCGCAACCCCACCGATGTGGAATTGATGATGTTCGCGCAAGCCAATTCCGAGCATTGCCGCCACAAAATTTTCAATGCCGACTTTGTGTTAGATGGCGAAAAACAAGAAAAATCGCTGTTCCGCATGATACGCGACACCCACGAAAAATCGCCCAACGGCACCATCGTTGCCTACAAAGACAATTCTTCGGTGATTGAGGGCGCAAACATCGCGCGTTTCTACCCCAATCCCAATCATCAAGCCTATGAATTTCATCAGGAAAACACCCACATCATCATGAAAGTGGAAACCCACAACCACCCCACCGCCATCGCCCCATTCGCTGGCGCGGCAACGGGTGCAGGGGGCGAAATCCGCGATGAAGGCGCAACAGGTCGCGGCTCACGCCCCAAAGCAGGTTTGACAGGCTACACGGTTTCCAATTTGCACATTCCTGATTTTAAACAAAAATGGGAAATCCCCTACGGCAAACCGCACCACATCGCCTCGCCTTTGGACATCATGATGGACGCGCCCATTGGCGGTGCGGCTTTCAACAATGAATTTGGTCGCCCCAATTTATTGGGCTATTTCCGCACTTTTGAAATGGCGCATTCAGGCAGCGTGCGCGGTTTTCACAAGCCGATTATGATTGCAGGCGGATTGGGCAATATTCAAGCAGAACAAACACATAAACACGAAATTCCCGCAGGCGCATTGTTAATCCAACTGGGCGGCAAGGGCATGCTCATCGGTTTGGGCGGTGGCGCGGCTTCGTCTGTGGACACAGGCAGCAATGCAGCCGATTTGGATTTCAACTCCGTGCAACGCGGCAACCCCGAAATTGAACGCCGCGCTCAAGAAGTGATAGACCGTTGCTGGCAATTGGGCGCGGACAAAAATCCGATTATTTCCATACACGATGTGGGCGCAGGCGGTTTGTCCAACGCCTTCCCCGAATTGGTCAATGATGCAGGGCGTGGCGCGGTGTTCAAATTGCGCGATGTGCCTTTGGAAGAACACGGTTTGTCGCCCATGCAAATTTGGTGCAACGAGGCGCAAGAGCGTTACGTTTTGGCGATTTTGCCTGAAAATCTTGAATTGTTTACAAAAATTTGTGAACGTGAACGTTGCCCCTTTGCCGTAGTCGGCACGGCAACCGATGACGGTCATTTGCAGGTGCGCGATGATGTGTTTGGCAACAATCCTGTGGATTTGCCTTTGAATGTGTTGTTGGGCAAACCGCCAAAAACCACACGCACCGACCTTTTCAGGCAGCCTGAAAAACGCGCATTCCAATCACAACAATATGATTTAACAGAAAGTGTTTACCGCGTTATGCGTTTGCCAGCCGTTGCCAGCAAACATTTTCTGATTACCATTGGCGACCGCACCGTAGGCGGCATGACCCACCGCGACCAAATGGTGGGCAAATATCAAGTGCCAGTTGCCGATTGCGCGGTAACGCTGATGGGCTTTCAAACCCACAAGGGCGAGGCGATGAGCATGGGCGAAAAACCACAACTCGCCTTATTTGACGCGCCCGCCTCGGGCAGAATGTGCGTGGGCGAGGCAATGACCAACATCGCCGCCGTGAACATTGGCGACATCGGCAACATCAAATTGTCCGCCAACTGGATGGCAGCCTGCGGTGTGGCAGGCGAAGACGCGAATTTGTATCGCACCGTGCAATCGGTTTCCCAATTTTGTCAAACACTTGGCGTGAGCATTCCTGTGGGCAAAGACAGCCTGTCCATGAAAACCGTGTGGCAGGAAAATGGCGAAAACAAAGCCGTTGTTTCGCCTTTGAGTTTGATTGTGTCCGCATTTGCGCCCGTGCAAGATGTTCGCAAAACCGTTACGCCCGATTTAAAACCGATTGAAAACAGCGTGTTATTGCTGATTGATTTGGGCATGGGCAAATCGCGCATGGGCGGTTCGGCATTGAGCCAAGTGTGGAACGATTTGGGCGGCGAAAGCCCCGATATTGACGCAGGCAGCCTGAAAAAATTCTTTGATTTAATGCAAATTTTAATCAATGAAAACAAAATCTTGGCATACCACGACCGTTCCGATGGCGGCTTGTTGGCAACGGTGGCGGAAATGGCGTTTGCAGGGCGTTGCGGCATTGTGTTGGATTTGAACGAAGATTTTGCCATGGAAAAACTCGTGAACAATGTGTCGGATTTGGACATTTTGTTCAACGAAGAATTGGGTGCGGTGTTGCAAATTCGCGCGGAAGATTTGCAATACATTCAAGCACTTTTTGAAAATTACGATTTTGCCGAAACCATTTACCAAATCGGTGCGGTTGAGCCCAATCACACGCAAATGCGAATTGAAAGCGATGAAAATCACGTTTTTGATTTGTTGGATTTGCAAAAAGCGTGGCAAGAAACGTCTTACCAAATCCAAAAATTGCGCGACAATCCAGCGTGTGCCGACAGCGAATTTGCCTTGATTGGCGATGAAAAAGCGCGTTTGTTTGCCGATTGGCCCTTTGATTTGAAAGAAGACATTGCCGCGCCCTACATTTCAGGCAGCCTGAAACCGAAAATCGCCATTTTGCGCGAACAGGGTGTGAACGGTCATTTGGAAATGGCGGCAGCGTTCCATCGTGCAGGTTTCCAAGCGATTGATGTGCATATGTCTGATTTAATGGCAAATCGTGTGAAATTGTCCGATATGCAAATGTTGGCAGCCTGTGGCGGATTCAGCTATGGCGATGTGTTGGGCGCAGGCGAAGGTTGGGCGAAATCCATTTTGTTCCACCCCAGATTACGCGATGAATTTGCCGAATTTTTCAACAATCCCAATACCTTAACTTTGGGCGTGTGCAACGGTTGCCAAATGGTCAGCAACTTGGCGGAAATCATTCCCAACGCGCAAAATTGGGCGAAGTTCAAGCGCAATCAATCGGAACAATTTGAGGCGCGTTTGAGCATGGTGCAAGTGTCTGATTCGCCATCGTTAATTTTGCGTGAAATGCGTGGCGCGATGTTGCCTGTGGTCGTGAGTCATGGCGAGGGGCGTGCGGATTTTGGGCATTTAAATTCAAATGGTGCGGTGCCAAATGATGTGAACATCGCCCTGCAATATGTGGACGGCTGGGGTCAAGTTACGCAAGAATATCCTTTAAATCCAAATGGTTCGCCCAACGGCATTGCGGGCATTACCACAACGGACGGTCGCGTAACGATTATGATGCCGCACCCCGAACGCGTGTTCCGCACCGCGCAGATGAGTTGGTGTCCCGATGAGTGGCGCGACAACGAATTGAGTGGGTGGTATCGTTTGTTTGCAGGGGCGCGTAAGGCTTTGGCTTGATTGTTTTTTTGAATCAATAAGGCAGCCTGAAAACTAGGGAAACTGGTTTTCAGGCTGCCTTTATTTTTGGGAATGTATAGTGGATTCAATTTAAATCAGGACAAGGCGACAGCGACCGCCGTGTACACTGAGTACATAAGGGAGCTGGCAACGCGGTACTGGTTTAAATTGAATTCACTATAAATTGCTTGTGTTGTAAAAATGCGTTAGTTTAGGCTGATTATTTTATAAAAATCAAAGCGTTTTTCTGCAAAATTATTTACAATACATCATTCATTTTTATTTTAGGAAAGGCAATATCATGGCAGTAAGCACTTTACGCGTTATCCATAATGGACAAATTCAAGATTTCCCCATTCGCGCCAATCAAACCCTGCGCATTCCTGCCAAAGCAGGGGCAAAATATCAATTGCTCAATGAACATGGCGCATTAATGATTGAGCCACACACGCAGGTGGCGGGGCAAGATTTGCTGGTGTTTGCCGAGCGAAATGCCACGCAGCCATTTTTAGTGATTGAAAATTATCGTGATTTTGCGGAAATTGTTGATAAATACGAGCTGATGAATATGCAAACCACGCTGGCTTTGGGTGATGGCAGTGTGTTGATGCCGATTGCGCCGCAAACCGCGACAGTTACGGCGGCGAGTGCGGAAGTGGCAACGCAAGTTGGCATGACGACTGGCGCAAAAGTGGCTTTGGGGGCGGTGGGTGTTTTGGGTGTGGGTTTGTTGGCGGCGGCTGGCGGTAGTGGTTCGGGTGAAGAAAGTACGAATAATCAAAACCCTGCACCAAGCACGCCACCCACACCCAGCAATCCTACGCCAAGTACACCACCTATGCCTAGCAATCCTGCACCAAGCACACCGCCACCGAGTAATCCTACACCGCCATCTAAACCACAGCCAACGGTGCGGATTGTTACGACCAAAATTACCGATGACAATATCATCAATATCGCCGAACAAACGGCGCAATACACCATTTCAGGCAAAACCACCAACGCCGCTAATGGCACAGTAACTTTACTGATTGATGGCAAATCCATTGCCCAAGCGCAGGTTCAAGCAGACGGCACATTTACGGCGACTGTTAAAGGGCAAGATTTGGTTGCAGGCAGCCTGAAACAAATTGTGGCGAAAGTTACAGCAAATGGCGAAACGGCAACATCTGCGCCTTTGGTGTATCAGGTGGACACGGTTGCGCCTACCGCCAGCGTAGAAATTAAACAAATTGCCGAAAACAATATTTTGAATTTAAATGAAGTTGCCAAAACTGATTTGCAAGTTACGGGCAATATTGGCAATTTGGAAAGTGGCGCAACGGCAAAAGTAACAATTAATGTTAATGGTAAAGATATTGCGGCGACTGTTTCGGGCAACACGTTTACCGCGATGGTGAACGGTGCAGATTTGGCGGCGGATTCGGATAAACAAATTAGCGCAAAAATTATCGTAACGGATAAGGCGGGTAATTCGTCTGTGGCGCAAAATGTGGCGACTTATAGGGTTGAGCCGCAACCCAAGCCCATGCCAACGGTACAAATTTCCACCAACAAAATTACCGATGACAATATCATCAATATCGCCGAACAAACCGCGCAATACACCATTTCAGGCAAAACCACCAACGCCGCTAATGGCACAGTAACTTTACTGATTGATGGCAAATCCATTGCCCAAGCGCAGGTTCAAGCAGACGGTACATTTACGGCGACCGTTAAAGGGCAAGATTTGGTTGCAGGCAGCCTGAAACAAATTGTGGCGAAAGTTACAGCAAATGGCGAAACAGCAACATCTGCGCCTTTGGTGTATCAGGTGGATACTGTTGCGCCTACCGCTAGCGTAGAAATTAAACAAATTGCCGAAAACAATATTTTGAATTTAAATGAAGTTTCCAAAACTGATTTGCAAGTTACGGGCAATATTGGCAATTTGGAAAGTGGCGCAACGGCAAAAGTAACAGTAAACGTCAATGGTAAAGATGTGAACGCGACCGTTTCGGGCAACACATTTACCGCGATGGTGAACGGTGCGGATTTGGCGGCGGATTCGGATAAACAAATTAGCGCAAAAATTATCGTAACCGATAAAGCGGGTAATTCGTCTGTGGCGCAAAATGTGGCGACTTACACGGTTGAGCCAAGCGAACCTGTTAGTTTAACGCTGGAGCATGTGAGCGATGATAATGTGGTGGCGTTGAATGAAACACCTGTTTTAACGCGCATTTCAGGCAGCCTTGATGTGAGTGGGCAAGCACCGATTTTCCGCGCCAAAGGCATTTTGCAAAATATTGCGCTGACCATTGGCAGCAAAACTTTTGAACGCGTTGGCTTGGTGTATGACAAAGCAAGCAAGGGTTATACGTTTACGTTTGATGTACCGACTGAGGAATTAACCGCCTTACAAGGGCAGCCGATTTCCTACGATGTGGGACATCAGCGCGAGTATCACATTTTCTATCCTGATTCCATTGGTTTTGAAGCAAGCATTCCACAAACCATCAATAGCCAACTGAATAATATTGCGGAGGCGATTACGCTCAATAGCCCTGTGGTTTCTGGCAATCAGGGCAGCTATACCATTGCCAATATGAAAACGGCAACAGATACGGAAACCCTTTCAGGCAGCCTGAAAGGTTCGTTTGTGGCTGGGGAAGCGGTTAATATTTTGTTGAATAATCAAACTTATACCGCAAGCGTAGATGGCAATGGCAAATTCACTACAAAAGTTTCCACGCAAGATTTGGTGCAAGACAGCGACAAAAAAGTGGAAGCGGTATTGGCGCGTCAGCCCGATAAAACCGATGTATTGTCATACACGGTGGTGCAGCCTGTTCCCAAAGCCGAAGAATTTGTCGCAGGTAATCAACACGCACAGCCCACAACGGTAGAAAACCCTGTGGGTGCGGATATTAATGCACCGTATTTTATTAAAAATCTGGCTTATGATTATGAACATACTGATGGTGATGGTGCCAATCAGCATTTGGGTTATTTAGAAGGTCATATTTATGGTAATAAACGTGTGATTACCTATCATATTCCCACCCAAACAGAATTGGATGAAATGCGAGGTAGCCCATCCAATAAGGCAACATGGACGAAATTTGGCTTTGATACCAATTATGAAAACCATGTGGGGGCACAACCTACCTATGATTTTCTTGCCAAATATAATTTTGATAGGTTGCTTCAGATGAATCCTGTTGCCTTTAATAACGAAAATACACAGGCAATTCACACCACCATTGAAATGATTGAAAAATATGCCAATGTGGATTTTGTGGAAGTCAATTCGGTGAAAGAATCCAATTTGGATTTCTATTTGGTGGATTTCACTAGAGTGAACGGTGCAGGCGCATTTAATGATGACTATGGGAAACCTGTGGGCAAGGCAGGTCAATCATCTATGGGCGGTGATGTGTATTTAAGTAGTGGCTTTTTCCATATTAAAGGCAGAACATTGAATACCGATGAAGGCATTCAAACTGCCGTGCATGAAACCTTGCATTCATTGGGCTTCAAACATCCACATTTAGATGAGGGTGAACCAAACAGCATTCCACATTTTTCTGCGGAACAAGATTCAGGCAGCTTCACCACCATGAGTTATTTGCGTGATGTGGTCAATAATCCGCGCGAGCCGCATTTGTATGATATTGCCACTTTGCATTATTTCTATGGTGTGAACACGGCTCATCGTGCTGGCAACGATACTTACACCTTTAAAGATTACAACCCACAAAGTGCCGATGGCGATATTTACATTTGGGACGGCGCAGGTGTGGACACATTTGACGCGTCCAAAGAAGCGCAAGGCGTGAATGTGAATTTAAGCCCTGGCTCATTGATTTACGCCGATAAAAACGATACTGGCACCAGCTTTGGTTTACTCAAAGGCGTGAGCGTATTACGGTCTGATTATGAAAACGGCAATTTAACGCCTTACACAGGCAACGATGATAAAGCGGAAGTGGTTCGCGTACACGAAATTGCCGAAGGCGTGTCCTTTATTGGTTACGGCACACAATTGGAAAACCTGATTGGTTCCGCCCACGATGATTTGCTCACAGGCAACGCCGCGCACAATCTGATTCAAGGCGGTGCAGGCAACGACAAAATCGCAGGTAAAGATGGCAACGACACCTTAATGGGTGGCAATGGTAACGACCAAGTGCAAGGCGATGCAGGCGATGACATCTTGTACGGCGGTTTGGGCGTGGACACGCTCACAGGCGGTGCAGGCAAAGACCAATTTGTGTTCAACACATGGGCAGCAAACGAAGTGGACATCATCACCGATTTCAATGTGAACGATGACAAAATCGCCCTGTCCAGCGTGTTCCACGAAAACACATTGACCCAATTTAGCGATTATATGCAATACAACAAAGCCACAGGCGAATTGCGTTACGACCAAGATGGCAAGGGTACGCAAGCCGAATTTGTTACTTTTGCCAAAGTAACGGCAGGTTTGGATATTGAACAAAATCACTTTGTGATGTTGTAATAAAAATAGGCAGCCTGAAAAGTTTTCAGGCTGCCTTGATATTTAAATTTTAGTTAAACCAATGATTTAATTCCCACCGCTTCTTTCACTTGCGCCAAAGTCTCACGCGCTTCCGCTCGCGCTTTGGCGGCACCCGCTTGCAAAATATCTTCAATTTGCTGCGGATTGGCGATTAAATCATGGTATTTGTCCGTCAAAGGCTCCAATTCCGCGCCAATTTTCGCCGCGAGCAATTTCTTCGCTTCGCCCCACGCCAAACCGTCATTTAATGCACGTTCAAATTCCGAGTATTCGGCTGCTGTGGCAAAGGCTTGATACATTTCAAAAATGGGGCTTTCACCTTTAAATTTGGGTACGCTTGGCTCTTTCAAATTCGTGATGATTTGATTGACCGCTTTCTGACGTTGTTTAGGTGTGAGAAACAGCTCAATCGTGTTGCCATACGATTTGGACATTTTGCGCCCGTCCAAACCCACCAACAACTCCACTTGTTCATCAATTACCACTTCAGGCAGCCTGAAAATATTTTTGCCAAAACGATGATTGAAACGCTGGGCAATATCTCGTGCCATTTCAACGTGTTGAATTTGGTCTCGCCCAACGGGAACTTGGTGCGCGTTAAACATAATAATGTCTGCCGTCATCAAAATCGGGTAGCTGTATAAACCCATTTCTATTTCAAAATCAGGGTCTTGCTTATCTTCCAAATTTTTGTCTACGGCGGCTTTGTAGGCGTGGGCGCGGTTCATCAAACCTTTTGCTGTGATACAGGTCAAAATCCAATTTAATTCCAAAATTTCAGGCACATCAGATTGACGATAAAACACTGTCCGCTCGGTATCCAAACCGCAAGCCAGCCAAGTTGCCGCCACCGCTTTGGTGGATTCGGCAATCATTTTCGGGTCGTGGCATTTGATGATGCCGTGATAATTCGCTAAAAACAAAAAACTTTCCACATTGTCCTGCGCAGCGGCACGAATGGCGGGGCGAATCGCGCCCACATAATTGCCCAAATGCGGAATGCCTGTGGTGGTTACACCTGTCAAAACACGGATTTTGCTCATGATTTCTTTATTTCTTTCCTGTCATATAGTTTCAGGCAGCCTTTCAGTACACGACAAAAATAACAGTAGGGTGCGCCGTGCGCACCAAATCCACCACAATATTTAAATTATTCAGTCATTTGGTGCGCACGGCGCACCCTACATGATTTGTGATTGGAAAAATTGTCGTGTACTGAAAGGCAGCCTGAAACATTTTTCAGGCTGCCTGTATTCATTTTGTCATTCAATTCATGAATGGATTAGTTTTTGTCTTGGTCAACCAATTTGTTTTTCGCAATCCAAGGCATCATAGAACGCAATTCCGCGCCCACTTTTTCAATTTGATGGTCGGCGTTCAAGCGGCGGCGAGCGGTCATGCTCGCGTAGTTGGTTGCACCTTCTTGGATAAACATTTTTGCGTATTCGCCAGATTGAATGCGGTACAAGGCTTTTTTCATCGCTTCTTTGGTTGCAGGCGTAATCACTTCTGGGCCAGTAACGTATTCGCCGTATTCCGCATTGTTGGAAATGGAGTAGTTCATGTTGGCAATGCCGCCTTCGTACATCAAATCCACAATCAATTTCAGCTCGTGCAAGCATTCAAAGTAAGCCATTTCAGGCGCGTAACCCGCTTCAACCAAAGTTTCAAAGCCCGCTTTTACCAATTCAACTGCGCCGCCGCACAATACCGCTTGTTCGCCGAACAAGTCGGTTTCGGTTTCTTCGCGGAAGTTGGTTTCAATCACGCCGCCTTTGGTGCCGCCATTCGCTGCCGCGTAAGACAAGGCGATGTCGCGTGCTTTGCCCGTGTTGTCGTGGTAAACCGCAATCAAAGATGGCACGCCGCCGCCTTTCAAAAATTCGCTGCGAACGGTATGACCTGGGCCTTTTGGCGCAACCATAATCACGTCCACATTTTTCGGTGGCACGATTTGGTTGTAGTGTACGTTAAAGCCGTGCGCGAATGCCAAAGCGGCACCGTCTTTCAAATTGGCGTGGATTTCGGCATTGTAAACCGCAGGTGCGCTTTCATCGGGCAACAAAATCATCACCACGTCTGCTTTTTTGGTGGCTTCTGCTACGCTCAATACTTCATGACCAGCCGCCACAGCTTTGTTCCAAGACGAACCTTGACGCAAACCAATCACCACGTTCACGCCCGAATCTTTCAAGTTTGCCGCATGGGCATGACCTTGTGAACCATAACCAATGATGGCAACAGTTTTACCTTTAATCAAAGACAAATCGGCATCTTTATCGTAATAAACTTGCATTTTTTTTCCTTAAGAATGAGTGGAATAGTGAAAAGGTGTTCAGGCTGCCTGAAACGTGATGCGCTCGTGTTAAACGTGCCGCGTTTCGGTGCAAAAATGGCTTTTGCCCACTTTTACCGCTAAACGATGTAAACGCGACATTTTACACGCGTTTACCTATTTTTTGTAGCGTTTACTGATAATTTTGGGAAAATCAAGATCTCCCAGTATGTACACAGGATTAAGCAGCATGAATGTGGCGGTGGGCGAGTGTTTATTGGCGCGGCAAAATGTGGACATGAGCAGCACGCTGCCAACTGGGGAACAGGGTTTGTTAGTGGATTCAATTTAAATCAGGACAAGGCGACAGCGACCCATAAGGAAACTGGCAACGCTGTACTGATTTAAATTGAATTCACTATATTTTAAATTAACTATAAAATCAAACATAAATAAGGCAGCCTGAAAACACCATTTTGTTTTTCAGGCTGCCTGTTTATTTCAAATAGATACAAATACCGTTATTTATCCGCAGCATTCAATACTTTATCCAACTGCTCTTTGTCCAACGCGCCTTCCCAACGCGCCACCACTACAGTCGCACACGCATTGCCCACCAAATTGGTCAGTGCACGGCATTCTGACATAAAGCGATCAACACCTAAAATCAATGCCATACCTGCTACAGGTACACTCGGTACAACAGATAAAGTCGCTGCCAAAGTAATGAAGCCCGCCCCTGTCACACCAGCCGCGCCTTTGGAGCTCAACATGGCAACTAACAATAAAGTCAGTTGCTCTCCCCAACTCAATTCAATACCCACCGCTTGCGCGATAAACAAGGCTGCCATCGTCATGTAAATATTGGTACCGTCCAAATTGAATGAGTAGCCAGTTGGAATCACCAAACCCACTACTGATTTTTCACAGCCAGCCTTTTCCATTTTTTGCATTAAAGTTGGTAAAGCTGCTTCCGAAGACGAAGTTCCCAATACCAGCCATAATTCATCTTTGATGTATTTGATTAATTTGATGATGGAAAAACCATTGTATTTCGCCACCGCACCCAAAATAAACACCACAAACAAAAACGAAGTAATGTAGAACGTCCCCACCAACATCAACAAGCTGCTGACTGATTTAATGCCGTATTTACCAATCGTAAATGCCATCGCACCAAACGCGCCAATCGGTGCCAAAGTCATTAGCATAGATACCATTTTAAACACAGGCGCAGACAATTCTTGCAATAAATTGGTAATCGGGCGTGCCTTATCGCCCACACTCGCCAAAGCCACACCAAACAAAATCGCCACAAACAGTACTTGCAAAATATTACCGTTGGTTAATGGGCTAACCACGGTGGTGGGAATAATGTCCATCAAAAAGCCGACCACGCTGCTGTCTTTGGCTTTTTCTACGAAATTACTCACTTTGCTGGCGTCTAATGTGGCGGGGTCAATATTTAAACCAGAACCTGGTTTAATCACATTTGCCACCACCATGCCGACAATCAATGCCAAAGTGGAAAAAGTTAAGAAATACACAAACGCTTTACCCGCCACGCGCCCGACTGTTTTCATATTGTTCATGCCCGCAATCCCTGTTACTACTGTCAGAAAAATCACAGGTGCGATAATCATCTTCACAATTTTAATAAACGCATCGCCAAGCGGTTTCATTGCTTCGCCTGTTTGCGGGAAAAAATGTCCCAGCAAAATACCCACCACAATGGCAAAAATCACTTGCACATACAGAATTTGATAAAATTTCTGTTTTTTCAATGGGGTATTTGAATTTAATTCGGTAGGATCTATGTGTAACATTGAGAAATCTCCAATTTGATTTGAATGAATCATTATGTGTTTTTCTTAATGGGCAAACTGGTTTTCAGGCTGCCTTATCGTAATTTAGCGTTTAATTGCTTTGAGTGCAAATGTTAAATTTGTCAAAGATATGCTTATTTTTGTAATGAATTGATTTTACTATAAAGAAATTACATCACATTACACGCAAATTCACACAATCAGGCAGCCTGAAAATATTTTACGCAATAAAAAGCCCCCCAATCAATTGAATACGCAATTCATTGGGGGGCTATTCTTACTTCATGCTACATTCAGAATCATTGCATCAATTATACTTCTGGTTCTACATCTTCTGTAGGTTGTGTAGGTGGTGTAGGTTGTACAGGATTGCCAATCACAATCGGTTGTTGTGAGAATGGGTCAAATGGGTCAACATTTGTATTCGTTACAACATCCACCACAGGTGCTACAGGCGTTTCTGTTTTGGTGTAATCACCCAAAACCACTGCTTGTGCTCTGGTTGCGCTGGTGTTGAACAATGGAGAAGTACCCGTTGTTGCGTGTTGGATACCATAAGACACCATCTTCGGTACGTTTGTACCTACGTCTACACCTAAAGTGAAGGTTTTGCTGCTGTCTTGGTTGTCCGTTACGCTCACTTTGCTATCGCCAAAACCTGTGCCGTTTTCGTATTGAACCGTGCCACCTTTCAGAGCAACATCGCCACCTGCATTCACATCCAATGTGTTTGCGGTAATGCCTGCTGCTTGAGAAGTTTTGCTTTTCTCAACGTCCACGTCAATTTTCGCTTCTGCTTTCACACCCATAATGGTGCCGTTTTGCAAGTCGCTCAATACTTGACCAGCTACTTTACCTGCATCAACGTAGGTTTCTTCATGCGTTTCTTCTACCACAACTGTTTTGTGTTCAGGCGCACACCAAGTACCTGTTACCACATCGTACACCATAGTGGTGGTTACGGTTTCAGTTGTTGTCAAAGATTTCGGGTCAATGCCTTTGCCGCCAGCCGCAGCCAAGCCCACTTTGGTTTCATCAACGATGTTTTGTTGTGAAACAATGTTTACATCGCCTTCTACTTTAGCGGTAACATTTTGTGCGGTAATGGTGCTGCTGTTCAGGTTCAAATCGCCTGCAGAAGTAATATTCACATTATTGGCATTCAAGCTGCTGCCTGTGTAGGTTTTGTTGTTTGCTAAATCAACATTAACATAAGCATTACCAGCAGTTGGTTTGAAGCAACCATCTTCGCAAATATCACCTGAAATATTCAAACCTGCACCACCACCTGTGCGTTTCAGGCTGCCTTCTGCGCTACCCAAAGTAACATTGCCACCTGCAGCCGTCAATGTTGCTGTTGAAGCTTCCATATTCGTGCCAGCAGTTGTAATACCTGTACCATTTGTATTGGTCGCATTAATGGTCAAGCCACCATCGGTTTTCACTTTAACGATTTGTGGACCTGTATCATCAATAGCAGGAATCAATTTGGTTTTTTCACCACCTTCACCTTTAGCAACGATTTTGTTGGCTGTATGGCTCACGCCACTTTCTTTGGTTACATCAGCATGTGCGCCTACGCTCACGCTATCAATTGCCAATTTTTCTTCTTCGGTGGTGTAAGTAACAGTTTCTTCGCGTGGAGGTGCACAGTAGTTATCTTTCACCATATAAGTTTCGGTGTGTTCAGTGGTTTCAGTAACCATGCCTGTACCCAAGCTGAAGTTACCACCTACAGCCACATTCAAAGAATCTTTGCTGTGTTCCAAAGCAGAGCTGCTCACATTTCCCGCAGTCAAATTCACCGCACCGTTAGAGATAATGCTTGCACCATTGATAGCAATGCTTGCATTGTCGTTGGCAGTTACTTTTACGCTGCCGTCAGCAGTAATCGTGCCAGCCGTGCCTGTGCTGCTGTTGCTCTTGCCGTGTGTTACTTCTACACCAGCACCACCTTTAGGCAATACCACACCAGTTGCCACGTTCACAGTCGCACCCACATTCAAGCCTACGTCCACACCTGTAGAAGTGCTGCTCAATGTGTTATTAGATTGTGTGAAAGTAACATTGCCATCAGTAGAACTGATGTTCACACCTTGAGTTGTGTTCACATTAGACGCAAAATTCACATCTTTTTTAGACACAATATCCACACTGCCTGCAGTCATGTTGCCAATAGTTGCGTTGCTCGCTTCAGTGTTCAAGTGTTGATAATTTACTTTAGCACCCAAGTTCACATTCACATTGGTCAAATCTTTGGTGTTAGCAGACAAGGTTAAAGATGCACCGCCTTGATTTGCGGTATAGCTGCTGTTGCTGGTTGCAGCTTCGTTGCTGTATTGGTCTGCAGTGATTTTCACGTTGTTGGCAACGTCATAATTGGTTGCTACATCGGTTACTTTATCCGCAGTCAAAGTAACATTGTTTGCAGCGTTCAGGCTGCCTGAAACCGCAGTATTGCTCACGCCTTGCGCGGTGCCACCATTACCATAGATACCAGCAGACACTTTCAAGCCATTACTGCTAGACACTTCGCCACCAATAAATGCACCACCAGCGTGTTGAACTTTATCAACATTATTGATGTTATTGGCATTGGTTTGTGTGATGTTTTGTGCAGACTGTGTGATATTGCCACTGAATGCACTGATTTTTGTGCCTTCATGTGTAATATTTTTATCTGCATTCACATTAACATTGCTGCCTGTGATATTGCTTACTTGAGCTGTACCATTGGTTGTGGTAACACTTTCGTATTGGCTTCCTACACCTAATTTCACACCTACTTTAGGGTCATAACCTGTTGCACTTGCGGTTGCACTTAAACCAATTTCGGTAACACGAGAAGTCTCATTGCTCACAGTAATGTCTTGTGCGGCGGTTACTGTTACATTTTGTGCATTAATATTAACATCGCCTGAAGCATTGATATCACTACCTGTGATGCGCGCATGATTATTTGCATTTAAATCAATGTTACCGCCTGCATTTAAGCTACTACCCACTTGGTCACTAGTTTGTGTGTCATTAGATTTTTTAGTGAAACGCACACCAATGCCACCAGTTGCTTCAGCAACAACATCGCCATTTTTTTCAGAGGCTTTCGCATCACCCTCAGCAAAACCTTTGATAGAGAATGATTTATCTGTTGTATGACTATTTGCCGCAACTGTTGCAATATTTAAATTGCCTGCCGTTTTGATGCCCAAACTTTGTGCGGCTTTCAGGCTGCTACCTAATACATTGATGTCTTTTTGTGATGCCAATTTCAAATTAGTATCTGATTCCAAAGCAGCACCAGTTACAACTTCAACATCACTACTCTTACTAGAACTATCTTTGGTAATATTGAAAATAGTTCCTGTACGTGTATACTCCGAAGAGGATGTATTGGTTTTAGCTGCGGCAATGTTTAATTTACCATTACCAGAATTTACCAAAGCATCTTGAACACCTTTAACTGTGCTACCTGAAACATTCACACCATTTTTTGCACCAATCACCAAATGACCATCAGCAATCAGAGATGTAGCTTGTAAATATTCTTGGGTGTATGTTTTACCATCTTCTTTACCACCAGCCAAACCACCCCAATATTTGAATTTATCATTTACTGCATGGCTGATTTGCGTATGGGTTGTACCCAAATTTACTTTATCAGCATCTACGATGGCATCACCTTTTGTGGCAATTTTCGCACCTTGAGCAGTTAAAGTACCCTGTGTTTGCAAACCAATATTACCACCAGCATGGATTTCAGTTGCTACAAACTCTTGATTTAAAGATGCTTTAGCAGCAGTACCTGTTTTTAATTTACCTGATTCATTACGTACATCTAAACCCTCTTCAGAGCTATCGGTTACAGCTTTTCCACTTAATTTAATGTTATTATGAGCAGATAATTTTACATTATTGCCTGCTGCCAAAGCCACACCTTGTAAATTAACAGTGTTTTTAGCTGCAATAACGGCATCATTTTTTACTGTAATTGCTGTACGATGAGCGGTTTCATCACGTGTTTGTGATGTACTGATATTATGCCATAAACCTTTGGTACGTTTATAGTTACTGTAAGTACCATTAGCTGTAATGGCGGTTTGTGCATTGACATTATTAGCATCTACTTTCAGGCTGCCTGCATCAATATTAGCACCTTTAATTTGTAAATCGCCTGTATTATTCAAACTCAACAAATCAGAAGCCTTAATATTGCTGGCTTTAAATGTTTGAGTGCTAGAATCTTCTTGCTTGGTATACTTAACATTTTGTGCCAAAGTACCACTTTCTGTAGTATTGGGCAAACTGTTTAAAGTACGTGAAACGATGCCATCAATAGTGGTATTTTGTGAATTCAAATTGATGTTTTTCCCAGACACATCTGAGCCTGCAACATCTAATTGACCACCTACAAATACATCTACACTATTGTTAGCGTTAATATTAGCACCTTTCACGGTTTGACCACCACGAACATCAGTAGCATAAATACGGATTGCACCTGCATTCATGCTACCAAAAATTTGACCATCTAAAGGACGCTCTCTGCGTTCTGGTGTAATGACCTCTACTGCGCCATTGCTGTAACCAATTTTATTTTTACCTGATACCACATTAATTGATTTATCAGCATGAATTTTAGCACCTGCATTTACAATCACTTTAGGTGCAACCAAATCCAAAATAGACACCCCACCCAAAGCACCATCCACTTTCAGGCTGCCTGAACCTGTGGTTTTAAAATTATCAATTTTGCCTTTTACTACTTCAGCTTGACCCACCACCAAAGATGCACGTGGTGCATTGATGATGTTGCCGCCGTTGTAAGTAATACCATTCGGGTTAGCCAGCACATAATCTGCCGCCATACCGAAAATTTCTTGTTGCCCCAAAATCAAAGAAGGATTTTTGCTGACAACTTCATTTAAAATCACTTCAGCTGCTTTACCATTAAAGTTTTTATTGGCTTGCAATGAACCAGCTAATTGTGATTGACCTGCTTGTAAAGCATTGTTTAATACTGCACCTTTATCAGATACATTGTATTTATTGTATTGGTTATGCGATAAACCTTGTGCATTAGGCTTAACAATATTAACAATGTCTACGCCATTTTTTTGATTAACTTGTGCACCACCTTGCACTGCTTCAATATTGGCTGCAAATGTGGGGGTGGCATAAGCCAAGCCAATAACCACAGCCAATTTGCCCGTTGTAGATAATTTGTGTTGAGTATTCATAATTGAATCCTTTAAGTAAAATGAATCAACAGAGGTTAGATGTTCTCCTAATGAAGCATAATTCATGCCAATTCTTTACATTTACTATCACAAAAAAACCAAAAATCATGATTCCAGCATAATTCAAAAGATGGACAATCTTCAGGCAGCCTGAAATCCATACTAAATTTAATAATAATTCTCAAAAAATAAAAAGGAATACACCGTTTTTTTGAACAATCGCATTTTCACTAGAATAAAAACTTAATGGACGCGGTTACTTGCTGCTGACGAATTTTGTCAGATTGTTTCGGATATGCGACACCATAAGCATTTTCCAAATTAATTTGCCAATTACTGCCATAAGCAAAATTTAAACCCACTGTACCGCCAAACGCGCGTTGCCAGCCTGTTTCATCTTTAATCACACCAGCGTCCGCACCCAAATATGGTTCAATATAAAAGCCATTGTCCAAATAACGTCTTGCAAATACTGTATTGTTTAAATACGCACCCTTATTGCCATTTAAAGTCAGATTGGCAAAACCGCGCACAGAAGAACGGTCGGTAACGCCAATTTGTTTGGTGCTGTACAAATCATCATCGCTAAATTGCACCGAAGCACGGTGTTGGTTACGCAAAATCCATTTGCTCTGCCCCAAACGGCGGTTTTGCGACAAGGTGGTATTTGCCACAAAATTGGTAAATTGGCTGGTAAATGGCGACAAATCGGTGTCTTTCGCACCAAACATACGTGTACCACGTTCTACGGTCAAATCGCTCAACCACACGCCTTTATCCAAAGTTTGCGTGTGCGACAAACCTGCTTGCACCACACCCAATTTGGGGCTTTGCATGGCGATTTTGCTGCCACCGTATTCACTCAAAATATTCAGATAATCCACACCAGCATGGGCATAGGTAATGTGTTTTTGTCCACGCGAAATCATGCGCTCGGCTTTTACGCCCGCCGCTTTGTTTTTGCTGTCGTAATTTAATTTAGCACCAGACGCAAATTCGGTTACGCTGCGGCTATCTGACACGCTACCATACGCGCTAAACGTCCACACACCATACGGCACGGTGTAAAACACATTCGCACCCTGACTGTGGTTTTCATTTCGCGCCATATTCGCATACGCGCCCACATACAGGCTGTCTGAAAGCCCCAAAGGACTCGCCACACCCGCCGATAATCGCGCCACCGCCCGATTGGATTTACTGCCCTTATTGTCCACCGTGATTTGCCCAAACCATGGTTTACTGGCTTCATTTTTCAATTCAATGGTTGCCGTGCCGTCATCGTGGGGGTACACGTCCATGCTGACATTGTTGCCGCTTACTTTATTGGCTTGGTCAATGCCTTGGTCTAAATATTGGACGTTTAAGGGTTTATCTTTATGATTGGGAAACAAGGTTGCTACATTTACCTTACGACTACCACCTGTGATTTCCCGAATTTTCATTTCGCGCACGGCAATCGTTACCGTGTCGCCTTCATTGGTAAAATCCAATTGCGTACTGACATAGCCTTTTTTAATGTAAGCGGCGGTAATCTCACGGCTTAACTGATTCAAAGTTTTCGCGCTCAAACATTCATTTTCAGGCAGCCTGAAATCATTGGGGTCTAACCAATTCATGCCTGTGATGACAAATTTGCTTTGCGGCAAACATTCCGTGCTTTCGGTGGCGGCTTGCAATTCTTCGGCGCGTTCTTTATCGGATTTGATAAAGCGGTCTGCGCCTGATTTGGTAGGCTGATTGGCTTGATTTTGTTGCAAAGTCCAAGCGGCTTTTTCATGTTGCTCTTGTTGCAATTCTTGGATTTTTTGTTGCTGATTGCGCCAATCATCGTTGGCTTGCTGGGTGGCGGTGGGCAAATCCACCGCGTGCGCCGTTGCCGCCGACACCAGCATAATGGAAACGAGTGTTTGTTTTTGTGTGTTCATGGTGCTGATTTTCAAGTTTTTATTAACAATTTTTTTCATTATATCATAATGTAAAGATTAAGATTAACTTGCCTATTTTCAGGCTGCCTGAAATGCTTTTTTAGGTGTAGAATTTGGGGAATTTTTTTGTGAACCTATTTTTCAGGCTGCCCAACTATAGATTCAATATGATTTCAGGCAGCCTGCAAATCCCAACCCGAAAGCCCAAGCAAAATATGAGCCACACTGTTCATTTACAATTTGAAGATTACCACCCAGTTGCGCTACAAAGATTATGCGGCGCATTAGACGAACATTTGCAAACCCTATCACGACTGTTGGACACGCAAATCAGCCGCCGATTTGACCATTTCACCTTTTCAGGCAGCCACGCCCACGCCGCACGCAATGCCCTTGTTGCACTCATGGAAATTGCCGAGCAGCGCGAATTGTCAGACGAAGACATCAACCTCGCCGCCGTAGAGGCCAAAACCGCAGACAATCAACACATTGAAAAAACAGATAAAAACCACGCCTACTATTTCCACACCAAACGCGGCAGCATAGGCGGACGCACACCGCGTCAAAACGGCTACATACGCGCCTTGCTCAATCACGATATCGTGTTTGGACTCGGACCCGCAGGTACGGGCAAAACCTATCTGGCGGTGGCAGCAGCAGTGGACGCAATGGACAAACACCAAATAGAACGCATTGTTTTGGTGCGACCCGCCGTAGAAGCAGGCGAAAAATTGGGCTTTTTACCAGGGGATTTGGCGCAAAAAGTGGACCCCTATTTGCGCCCACTTTATGACGCGCTGTATGATTTAATGGGCTTTGACCGTGTAACCAAATTGATGGAAAAAGGCTTGATTGAAATTGCTCCGCTTGCCTATATGCGCGGACGCACACTCAATGGCGCGTATGTGATTTTGGACGAAGCGCAAAACACCACGCCCGAGCAAATGAAAATGTTTTTAACGCGAATTGGCTTTGGCACAAAAGCCGTGATTACAGGCGATTTGAGCCAAATTGACTTACCGCGCAACATCAAATCGGGTTTGCGCGATGCCAACGAAAAATTGCGTGATGTGGAAGGCTTGTATTTTCACACTTTTACCAGCGAAGACGTGGTGCGCCACCCACTTGTGCAAAAAATCGTGGAAGCCTATGAAGAAGCGGATAATCAGCACACAGAATTGAGTTTGGAGAAATAAGTTTTTAAGTTTTCAGGCTGCCTGAAAAAATTTTTCCATTGTATTTTAAGGAAATTTCATCATGGAATTAAAAAAATTAGACAACAACCCCGCCCATGACGGCATCATCACGCTCACTTGGCAAACGGAATCGGGCGAATCAGGCGAAGATGTCATCAATGTCGCCCTATTATTGCAAGAAAAATTAGCGGAAAATCACATTCCAACCGAAATTGTGGACGAATATTGGCTGTATCAACCCGATACGGGCTATTATTTTCTGCCTGCTTTGTGGAATTTTGAATTGAATGACGGCTCGTTTAGCAGCGCGTCCACCATTCAAATTCATCATAAAGAATTGTTCCCCAATGGGATTTTTGAATACCAATATTCATTTGGCGGACGCGAAACGCTGAACGAAGCCCTGTTAAGCGGCTTTGATACTTGGTTGAAAACCGATTGGGAAACCTTGTGGGACGCGGCTCGCCCCGATGAAGCCAATCACTTGTATTTAAACATGGATTTTCAAAATGAAGCATTGAAACGCTTGGTTTTATTGGGTTCGGTCGGCTTTTACCCCGCCCCAGACGAAAGTGAACAAAACGCAGAAAGCTGTGAAACGCATGGCGAATTTTGCGAATGCTGTTTGTTCACACAAAGTTTGCAAGCCTTTGAACCTCTGTTGAAATCTGCGGAAAATTACGCCATTCGGATTTTTGTTTCACGCGATGACGAGGGCGAATACAACGCCGATTGTCGTGTAAATGGCGAAGATTGGGCAGACGCGCTGGATTCATTGAAAAATTATGCGAAAACATGGGCTGGCGAAGGCATGGCGTTTAGAAAACAATACATTATTATCCGCAATCAGCCCGATAATTGGCTGGAAAATGACAATTGATTTTTTCAGGCAGCCTTTCAGTACACGACAATTTTTTGAAATAACCACAAACCTGTCCCCTCCCCCGCAAGCGGGAGAGGGGACAGGTTACAGGCAGCCTGAAAGATTTTTGTCGTGTACTGAAAGGCTGCCTGAAAATTGCAAAACAAATATGTTTAAAATTTTATTACTGTTTATTATCACGGCTTTGACGGAAATAATGGGTTGCTGGTTGCCCTATTTGTGGTTGCGGCAAGGCAAAAGTGCGTGGTTGTTGCTGCCTGCGGCGATGAGTTTGGCGGCATTTGCCTATTTATTGACCTTGCACCCAAGCGCGAGTGGTCGGATCTATGCGGCTTATGGTGGCGTGTACATCACAACGGCTTTGCTGTGGCTGCGTTGGGTGGACGGCGTGGCGTTGCGTCCAACGGATTATGTGGGTGCGGCTTTGTGTTTTGTGGGCGCGGCGGTGGTGGCTTGGGGCGGTTTGCGGGCGGCTTAAATGAACACGACAATATATTTTCAGGCAGCCTGAAAGGATTCTTTATGATAATTCAAAATTTATCAGATTTACAACAAGCACATCAACAAGGCAAAAAATTCAAATACTTACCTTTTTGGGGACACACACCCAAATCGGACAATCAAATTGACAAAGCGGTTTTCAGTCAATGGTTTCCGAGAGATTTTGTGGTGGACAATATTGTTTACCCCACCGCCGAACATTTTATGATGGCGAAAAAAGCGGAATTATTTGATGATAATGCGATTTTGGCGCAAATTCTTGCCAGCAAACACCCAAAACAAGCCAAAGATTTGGGGCGGCAAATTGCCCATTTTGATGAGCAAATTTGGTATCAAC
>NZ_JQKH01000011.1 GCF_000745955.1 Alysiella crassa DSM 2578
CATATTGGATTAGTCGTGAGAAAATTAATACGATACCACTGAATTGATGCGGACTTATTTTTTTATTGTACTTTTTTTGTCGTGTACTGAAAGGCAGCCTGAAACTGCCTTTTTGCCATTTTATCGTTGTTTCAAAGGGGTTTCTTGCAAAATGGGTAAACCTGTGGCTTGGGCAATTTTTTGCGTGAGATTTTCCAAAGGATTGAAACTTGAAATTAGGTGATGGGCATGAAATTGCTTGTCAATCAATTGTATGCAATAAACTTGCTTTTCAGGCTGCCACACCGTACACACGCCCACTTGGTTGCGTAAATCAAATTGCTTACTTTGCCAAATTTTTTCACTATCCCTTTGTTCTAAAATTAAAATATCTTGTAAATGATGGTAGTGTAAACGCATTGCCTGATTTCGCATATTCCGATACAAGGCACTCATCGCAAGAGAAAAAATGAATATTTGATAAATATTAATCAAATCATATATAATCAATAATAAAAATAGAAATATTGTAAAAATAATCAAAGATTTATTATTTAAAATATGTTCTATTTTTTCCTGCCAGATTTGCGCTTGCGGACGTGCCCAAAACGTTTGCCATGAAAATGAATTTTGTGGCAACTGGCGTGTCGGTATGGGCATAATCGCTATTTCCTGCTTGATTTTGGGTAAATTTTGCCCATTTTTGGCTAAACGCCATGCGCGATACAAAGCATATCCACCATAACTCGCCATGGCTGCAAAAACAAAAAACATCAAAATCAAACCACTTATATTTGGATAATCTTCTTGTTCCTGCAAAAGCCACACAAAACCCAACGCAATCAACACCGAAATCAGCAACACAAAAATTGCCCACACGCCATACAACAGCAAAAATAGCCAAGACGCCGTTTCAGGCAGCCTGCGATGATAAGGGCTTGAAATTATAGGATTCATCATTTTCAGGCTGCCTGTTTGTAATGCACATCAGGCAAAGCCGCCAAGCGTTCCGCCGCCTGTTCGGGCGTTAAATCGCGCTGGCTTTCCGCCAACATTTCGTAGCCAACCATGAATTTTCGCACGGTTGCCGAACGCAAAAGCGGCGGATAAAAATGCGCGTGGAGCTGCCATTCGGGGTGGTCTTTGCCGTCAAAAGGCGCACCGTGAAAACCCATGGAATACGGAAAACTGATTTGAAATAAGTTGTCGTATTTAATGGTTAATTTTTTCAGGCAGGCTGCCAAATCTTGCGCTTGTTCGGCGGTCAAATCGGTCATGCGCTGCACGGCAATTTTCGGTAGCAGCAAAGTTTCAAACGGCCAAGCCGCCCAATACGGTACCACCGCCATAAAAAATTCTGTTTCACAAACAAGGCGTTCGCGCTTTGTCAATTCGGCTTGCGCGTAATCCAGCAACATGGCGCGACCGTGTTGCGTGAAATATTTTTTCTGCGCCAAATCCGCGCGTTGCGGTAAATCGGGCAGGAAATCGCTAGCCCAAATCTGACCGTGTGGGTGCGGATTGGAACAGCCCATCACCGCGCCCTTGTTTTCAAAAATTTGCACCCATTGGTATTTTTCGCCCAGCTCAACACATTGATTTTGCCACAATTTAATCACGGCAGCGATTTCATCTACCGACAATTCAGGCAGCGTTTTGGCGTGGTCGGGCGAAAAACAAATCACGCGACTGACACCGCGCACGCTTTCGCTTTGAAACAAGGGATTATCGTGATTTTGGTATTCGGGCGTGTCGGGCAGCAGCGCGGAAAAATCGTTGGTAAATACATAAGGTTCTGTGTAATCGGGATTTTTTTCGCCGTTAATCCGCGTGTTGCTCGGACACAAATAGCACGTTGGGTCGTAGGACGGTTTTTGTTCGGTGTCGGCGTTTTCTTGTTGCCCCTGCCATGGGCGTTTGGCGCGGTGGGGGGAGACCAAAATCCATTGTTCAGTCAATGGGTTGTAGCGGCGGTGGGGGTGGTCGGTGGGGTTGAACATGGCATTTTCTCTTTCTGTGTGGAAAAAACGTCAATTTAAACAAATTTAACATTCAAAGCAAGCAACTTTCAGGCTGCCTGCATATTGTGTGGCTAAAAATATGTTTTTTAAACATATTGTTACTTTTGACTACATATTCAGGCAGCCTGCAAACATAATAAAATTAAATGGGGTAAATCACTTTCATTTGAATTATGTAAAAAATCATTTACAAAATCTTTTTTTTAATTCAAACTTCAAATCGCATGGTTTTTCAACCCGTTTTGGGTGGGCAATCATCAACACATTATTTTATTTTTGAGGAGTTTTCCATGAAAAAATTAAGTACCATGAGTTTGGCTTTGGCAATGGTTTTGGGTTTGAGCGCGTGTGGTGGCGAAAAAGCGGCAGCACCTGCTCAATCTGGCGGCAGCGCACCTGCGGCTGCGGCACCTGCTGGTGATGCGGTGAAAGTTGGTGTAACCATTTATAAATACGATGATAATTTCATGTCATTAATGCGTAAAGCTTTGGAAAACGAAGCTTCTACCCACAAAACAGCCGAATTGTTGATGAACGATTCACAAAACAACCAATCTGAACAAAACAATCAAGTGGATGTTTTGTTGGCAAAAGGTGTAAAAGCGTTGGCAATCAATTTGGTTGACCCAGCCGCCGCCCCCACCATCATTGAAAAAGCCAAAGGGGCAAATGTGCCTGTGGTGTTTTTCAATAAAGACCCAGGGGAAGCGGTTTTGAAAACCTATGAAAAAGCCTACTATGTTGGCGCAAACCCACAAGAATCAGGCGAAATTCAAGGCGAATTGATTACCAAAACATGGAAAGAAAACCCAGCTTGGGACTTGAATAAAGATGGTGTGATTGATTATGTGTTGCTCAAAGGCGAACCAGGACACCCTGATGCGGAAGCGCGTACCAAATTCGTGATTGAAAAATTGAACGCCAACGGCATCAAAACCAATAAATTGCAAGAAGACACAGGCATGTGGGACGCTGCTCAAGGCAAAGACAAAATGCAAGCGTGGTTGTCTGGTCCAAATGGTAAACAAATTGAAGTGGTCATCGCCAACAATGACGGCATGGCAATGGGTGCGGTGGAAGCGATGAAAGCGGGTGGTAAAGTGTTGCCCACATTTGGTGTGGACGCGCTGCCTGAAGCCTTGCAAATGATTAAAGCCGATGTGATGAAAGGCACGGTCTTGAATGATGGCGAAAATCAAGCTAAAGCGGTTTATGCTTTGGCTGTGGATTTGGCAAACGGTAAAGACCCGAAAGCCAACGCCGCCATCAAATTGGAAGGCAACCAAATCCGTATTCCTTATGTGGGTGTGGACAAAACCAATTTGGATAAATTCTTGAAATAATTGAATTTATAAAATGAGCGGCTGGCTTTTGTGAAAGTCAGTCGCTTATTATTGTCAGGCTTTCAGGCTGCCTGATGTGTAGGGTGCGTATCACGCACCGATTGATTGTATTAATTGGCATTTTTTGGTGCGTGGTACGCACCCTACATTATTGGGTTGCACATTTTCAGGCAGCCTGAAAAAAGTTTCTCCATAAATTCAATAACAAAGGAAGCAAAATGAGTACACCTCAACCCTCCACAGGCGAAATTTTGCTGACCATGACGGACATTCACAAAGCCTTCCCCGGTGTGAAAGCATTGGACGGTGTGAATTTACAAGTCCGCGCCCACTCGGTTCACGCGCTGATGGGCGAAAATGGCGCAGGCAAATCCACGCTGCTCAAATGCCTGTTTGGGATTTACGCCAAAGATTCAGGCAGCATACAATTTTTGGGCAAAGAAGCCAATTTTACCAATGCCAAAGAAGCATTGGAAAACGGCATTTCTATGGTACATCAAGAGCTTAACTTGGTGAAACAGTTGAGCGTGATGGACAATTTGTGGCTCGGTCGCTATCCCACCAAAGGGATTTTCGTGAACCACAAAAAAATGTATGACGACACCAAAGCGATTTTTGATGAATTGGACATCAAACTTGACCCGAATGAAAAAGTCGCCAATTTGACCGTGTCGGAAATGCAAATGATTGAAATCGCAAAAGCATTTTCGTATAACGCCAAAATCGTGATTATGGACGAGCCGACTTCTTCATTGTCTGAAAAAGAAGTGGCGCATTTGTTCACAATCGTGCGTAAATTGAAAGAGCGCGGCTGCGGCATCATTTACATTTCGCACAAAATGGAAGAAATTTTCCAACTGTGTGATGCGATTACGATTATGCGCGATGGCAAATGGATAGACACCGTCAATTCGGTGGACACGAATATGGACGATTTGGTGGCGAAAATGGTGGGACGCAGCCTGACGCAGCGTTACCCAACCAAAGAAAACGAAATCGGCGAAGTCATCTTGCAAGTGAAAAATTTAAGCGCGAAAAATCAACCGTCTATCCAAGATGTCAGCTTTGAACTCCGCAAGGGCGAAGTGTTGGGCATTGGCGGTTTGGTGGGCGCGAAACGCACGGATATTGTGGAAACGCTGTTCGGTATTCGTGAACGCGCTGGCGGCGAAATCATCGTGAACGGCAAAACGGTGCAAAACGCCACGCCCGTGGAAGCGATTAAAAACGGTTTCGCGCTGGTAACGGAAGAACGCCGCAGCACGGGCATTTTCGCTGGCTTGGACATTAATTTCAACTCTTTGATTTCCAATATTAAAAAGTATGAAAAAGCCTTTTTATTGAACAACAGCGAAATGGAAAAAGACACGCAATGGGTGATTGATTCCATGCGCGTGAAAACGCCGAACCAAGCCACGCGCATTGGCTCGCTGTCGGGAGGCAATCAACAAAAAGTGATTTTGGGGCGTTGGCTTTTGACCCACCCCGATATTTTGATGTTGGACGAACCCACGCGCGGCATTGATATTGGCGCAAAATTTGAGATTTATCAACTGATTGCGGATTTGGCGAAACGCGGCAAGTCGGTGATTATGATTTCTTCGGAAATGCCCGAATTGCTGGGCGTGAGCGACCGCATTTTGGTGATGAGCGCAGGCAAAGTCGCAGGCATTGTGGAAACGGCAAAAACTTCACAGGAAGAAATTTTGCAGTTGTCGGCGAAATATTTGTAAATTGGGTTTCAGGCTGCCTAAAAAATGTAGGGTGCGTACCACGCACCAAATCATTCAAATAATGTGGTATTTCGGTGCGTGATACGCACCCTACATATTACCCACAACTAGGCGAAGGCAGCCTGAAAACAAAAATCCATTTTTTAAAGGAAAATAAAATGAGTGCAACTCAATCCAACAAAGCGATGGAGATTTTTAAAAATTACGCTTTGTATTTTGTGTTATTGATACTGTTGGTCGTAATTGTGGTGAAAGACCCCAGCTTTTTGAGTTTGACCAATTTCAGTAATATTCTGACGCAATCTTCGGTGCGGATTATCATTGCGCTGGGGGTGGCGGGGCTGATTGTTACGCAGGGAACGGACTTGTCGGTCGGGCGGCAAGTGGGTTTGGCGGCGGTGGTGTCGGCGACTTTGCTGCAAGCCACGTCTAATGTGAACAAGGTGTTCCCCGATATGGACGTTGTGCCGATTCCATTGGTGATTTTATTGGTGTGCGTGGTGGGTGCGCTGTTGGGTTTGATTAATGGCGTGATTGTAACCGTATTGAATGTTACGCCGTTTATCGCCACTTTGGGCATGATGTTGGTGGTTTATGGCATTAATTCATTGTATTACGATATGGTGGGTTCTGCGCCGATTGCGGGTTTGGACGCAGGTTACACGGCATTTGCACAAAACTTTATTGCCTTTGGCGATTTTAAATTGTATTACACGACCATTTACGCGGCGATTGCGATTGCGCTGGTGTGGGTGATTTGGAACAAAACCCGTTTTGGCAAAAACATTTTCGCCATTGGCGGCAATCCTGAAGCGGCGCGTGTGTCGGGTGTAAATGTTACGTTGAATTTGCTGGGTATTTACACCTTATCGGGCATTTTCTATGCGTTTGGGGGCTTTTTGGAAGCGGGGCGCATTGGTTCGGCGACCAACAACTTGGGTTTCATGTATGAATTGGACGCGATTGCGGCGTGTGTGATTGGTGGCGTGTCGTTTAGTGGCGGTGTGGGTAAAGTGATTGGCGTGGTGTTGGGCGTGATTATTTTCACGCTGATTAACTACGGTTTGACCTACATTGGCGTAAACCCCTATTGGCAATACATTATCAAGGGCAGCATTATCATTATGGCGGTGGCAATTGACTCCTTGAAATATGCCAAGAAAAAATAAATAGTGAATATGGTTTCAGGCTGCCTTATATGTTTAGGCAGCCTGAAATTTATGGTGTCAAAATGGGAAATTTGATTTTTTGATTTATGAACCCATTTAATATAAATACCCAACACCCAGCAAGATAAATGGGACAAAACGGGATAAAACAAAACAAAGTGGGATAAGCAAACTGAAACAGCATTGCACAATGTGAAACAAAAGCGGACAATAAAAAAGTCCGCTTTTTTTGATTTATATGCCGCGAGCCAGCGCGTCTTTCACAATATCCAAAATCCGCTTTTCGCCATCGGCTTGCAAATTACCTGAACCGTCAATCGGCAAGTATGGTCGCGCTGGTAAACTGACCTTATGCCCACGCCCTGCTTGCCCACCTAAATGATGAATTGCAGCGTAAACTTTGTTTGAGCCAATTCGCGCAAAATCATTACCCGACTGGGTTGTCAGGCTCGCAGCAAGTTGTCCCGACTTTTGCAGCGTTTTACCGCCTTCGTTTTTGGCGCGTTTACTGTCTTTCCATTTTTGACCGCCCCAACTTTCGCTTTCAAAATTGTCTTCTGTCATGGATTGCAATTCGGCTGCTACGCTCGTCATCATTGGGCGGCGGTTTTGTACGTTTTGCAAGAGTTGCGACAAACCGCGTTCCAAATCACGGCTGTCCACGCTGATTTTTATCATGGCGTTAATCCCAGTAATTCTGCCACCCAAGCCAGTTCCGCCAAAGTTAAGGCGTTGCGGAATTTTTCGTTTTTCATCATTGCACCCACCGCAACTTTCGCCAATTCAGGCGGTGCGCTTTGGGCTTTTTCTATGGCTGTTCGGGCGGTACGCTGCAAGAATGTTGCGCCTTGATTGGCATTGAAACCAGCATTAGGCGCAATAAACTGACCGTCCACGCGAATGCCTGTGCGTTGCGCGTAACGCTGTTCGCCTGTGTGTTTGTTTTCGCCAATATCTACGGTTATGGTTTCCAGTTTTGGGCTTGGTAAAACCTGTTTTTCGCCACGTTCACGCGAGAGCGGACGGACACGACAACGGCAACGGTAATCCAATGGCGGATACAGGCTGCCCCAAACTGCGTCATCAGCCGAATACACGTGACCATGCAATTTGCGATGGGTTTCGCGTGTGCGTTTGTCGTTGATGGCGACATATTGCCAGTATGGGTGCGTGTCTTTGGCGGCAACCATTTCGGCGTAACGCCCTGCCATATAAGCCGATTGCAAATTGGTTAAATAAATGGTTTTTAAACGGTATGGCGTTCCCAAAGTAGCTGCCTGAATTTCGCCTGTGTCGGGATTGGGTACATCTTTTTTGCCCCACCAGCCTTTGTTTTCCAAAACTGGGCGCAATTCGCCTTCAAAATCTTTGAATGTTTGCCCTGTTTCAGCAGCTTTCACAACGGCTTGATAAATGTCGTTTGCCACGTCCAAACCTGCTGATTTGGCAATCGTGAACGCGGAAACATGGGCATCGTCCAGCATATCTTGCCAATCCCACGACACATCAACACGCTTTTGTTTCAGGTAGGCAATGGCGGCTTCGGGTGTCATGTTGAAAATGGCTTGAATATCCACATCATTCATCTTTTAGCTCCGCTTGCACTTCCAAACGCCCGACCAAATCGGCTAAAAAAATCAAACGTGCTAATTCATCTTGTAAGGCTTGGTCATCTAATTTTGGATAAGATTTTGCCAACTGATTTAACACGGTTTCGGGTGTCACTCCGTCTTTCAGGCTGCCTAAAAATTGCGTAGTCAAATCTTGCCCTTGTTGGGTTAAATCATCTTTCAGGCTGCCTGAAACGCTGTTTTCAAAGGTTTGGTAAACATCGTTTTCGGCAAAATCCACATTTTCAGGCTGCTTTTCAGGCGGCAATAAATCATCATCACGCAAACCGTAAGCGCGTTTGTAATAGTGATTGGAAAAACGTGCACCCATTTGGTGCAATAGTTGGTCGCGCTGGGCTAATTCGGTTGAGCCGTATTCTTCGGCTTCGTGCAACACAAATTTTGGGCGCACCACATCGCCGAAATTCAATTCACAAATCCAATCAATCAACTGATTAAATGTGGTTTCAATTATTCGGCTGTCGCTGTCGCGGATGTCTTCGGTTACTTCTAACCCAACCATTGCACTGGCGTGGTTGGTGTTGGCTTCGGTGGTTTGGTCTTGACCCAAAAGCGCAATGTTGATTTCCGAGCGGCAATAGCGGATTAACTTGTCGTAGGCTTCCACGCTGGCGGCTTTGCCTGTTGCTTCGTAGATTTCCACACTGCTGTCATTCGGGATTGTGCCGACTGCGTTGCCGTGCAGGGCTTCCAAAGCGTCCAAGAGTTTGTCGGTGTCGGATTGGGTATTGGAACGCGGTTCTTTGCCAATTAACCATGGGCTGCCGTATTTTTGGGTAAATTCTGCCCAAAATTTTAAGCCAGCGCGTTTGAATGTAACCGCCCAAAACACAAGCCCCAAATCGCCCAAACCGTAGGGATTGTCATAACTTGCTTCTTGTTTTGGACACAAAAACTTGTATTCAGGCAGCTTTTCATTGTGCAAACCTTGTTCAATAAAATACATTGCGCCGTCTTCATTAAAGCCGAACCACTCTTGCGGTTTGGCAATGATTTTTTCAGGTAGCCACAATTTATCGCGTTGCCACACGATTTCTATCGGCTGATAGCCAAACAAGGTCGCGTTCAGCATATCTTTGATTAAGTTGAAAATATCCAAACTTTCAAAGGCTGCCTGAACGGTATCGCGCACATTTTGCGGTACATCATCACCATCAAGTCGCCATTCTAGCCGTGCCACCGCCGCTTTGCGTCTGCGAACCTGTCCGCCCACCAACGGGTCGCGCAACAATTCGCGGTACACGTCAATTTGCCGACCCATTTTGCGTAAAATTGGGTCGGGATTGGGCAACCAGCCGTTAAAGCCGTGCATACCAAAACGCGCAGATACGGCAATTTGGCTGGACATTTGTTCGGGCGTGGGCGCGATTATGCCGTTGGGGGTTTTGAGTTTGATGTGGGGTTTCATGATTTAGTAACCTTTTGTAAGACGACTGTTTCTTTTCACTTTGCGGCTGGACACTTTGACCGTGCCAATATTCAATTCACGACTGGCGTAATGCGCCAATAACAGCGCAATGCCTGTGTCGCCGTGTCGGGTTTTGCCGTCTGTGCCTTTGCTGCGCGTGTCGGGAATGCGTGGCACGCCGCGCACCAATTCAAAAGCGCGTAAATCCGCCAAAATGTTTTCATCGCGTGGCAAACCGTCCAGCGTGCCGTCTTCCAGCGCGGCTTTAAATGGCGCGGTGTGGGCGCGATACCAGTTTTCCGACAGCATAACCGCTTGAATGCGGTCGTGTCCGAATTGGTCTTGCATGGCTTCCGCTAAACTTTGACCGTTGCCGCGAGCGTCAAATGCCGCACCCAGCAAATTCGGCAAATGCGCCAAAATAAAGGCGTTAATCTGTTCTTGCTGTTTGAACGGCATATTGCCCAATTCCAAGATAAAGGGCGTTTTCAAATTTAAATTGCTTTCACGGATAAGCGGCACAATCGCGGTGCGGTCGCCACTTCGGGCAAAGTCCACACCCACAAAGCTATGGCGCGATGTGTCCAATTCGTCCAAATACGGTTTCAGGCTGTCTGAAAGCCATTCAGCGACTTCGGCAGCGCGTTGGTGTTCGGGCAGCAGGGCAAATTCATCGGTTTGGTCGTAACGCAAAACAGGCGTAAACGGCGACATTCGGCTTTCAATCAAAGCGCGGTTCAGCCATTTGCCTCCGCCATTTTTCGGTATGCAGTCCAGCTCTTCGCTTGCGTCTTCACCGTAGCTGGCTCGGATTTGCCCCACCCAAGTGGGTTCATTTTCGGGAGCAAACGGGATATTCAAACGCAAACAAATCCGTTCATACAGACCATCAGCAAGTGCATCGTCAAAGCTAATGCGATGTACGGAATACGGTTTTTTGCCAGCGCGACTGTCGTTAATCAATTCGTTAAATGGATTATCCACACCATTGTGTGTTGAGATGATGTGGACTTGTCCGCCCCACATCAGTAAAGCCATTGCTGCTTTGAGCAATTCGGCTAAATCATCGTGGAACGCGGCTTCGTCCAAAATCACGCGACCTTGTTTACCGCGTAAGTTATTGGGGCGAGAAGATAATGCAGTTATCCGAAAACCGCTTGCAAAACGAATGACATAAGCCAAAATCGCCTGTTTTTCATCGCCTTCCACAAACACTTCTTCGGTTTCCTGAATTTCGCCAGCCGCCAATCCATAAAATTTTGCCCAGTTGCCACAATCGTTGATGAACTCCAATGCCATGTCTTTGTTGTAGCCAATGTACCAAACATTCATGCCATTGGTTTGGGCGGCTAAAAGTGCGCTGTCCGCCGCTTCCGACCAAGTCAGACCAATGCGACGTGATTTTTCACACACTTTCACTTGGGATTTGTCCGCCAACCAGCGTTGTTGATACGCCAGCAAAACCATAGGGGTTCGGCTCATGCCTGTTTCAGGCTGCCTAAAATCATCTGAACTCATGTGGCAATTCCCAAAATTTGACGGCGAATTTCATCTGCTGTTTCATCGGACAACCCGCCTTTTTTCACGGTTTTGGCGACTTCATCGGCAGCAGCTTGGGCGCGTGATTTGACTTTGTTTTGGTATTCTTTCAGGCGTGTGGACGCATTCACAAAACTGCCAATGCGTTTCGCCCCTTCGCTGATTAAATCAAATTTCGCCAATGGGTTGAGTTTGGTTTTGTCATCTTCATCTAATTCGCTGATGTCCACCAAGACTTCAAACAATTCAGATTGCAACATGGCAACAATGGCTGCGCTGCGGTGGTCGTGTTCATCGTTTGCGCCATCTGCAATCAATTTCGCTGCTTCTGTGCTGGTTTTGATTTTGGCAAAACGCCGTTCCATTTTCTGCCCGTAGCGGTGTGCCGCCGAGCGGCTGATTTGGTAGCCTTGTGAATTGAGCCAATCCGCTAATTCCGTATAATTGGCAAAACCATTGGCAATCAAACGGCGTTCAAATTCACGGCGCACGTTTTCAGGCAGTGTTTCCATACTGCTACGAGGTGCCATATTACCCCCACACTTTTTCAGGGCGAGCGATACCTGCACGGCATTCCACCGTGTATTCGGCAATGTCCACGCCCAAACTGGTTAAATCGGCAAACCACAAGCCATGCGGTGTTTTGTTCAAATCCACCAATTTGCGGTCGGCAAGATAATCAAGCTGTTGGCGCAATTCCAATGCTGTGGTTTGCGGATAAATCGCATTCATGATTTCCAGCAAAAAGGTTTCGCAGGTGGTGTGTGGACGCGCTTTGTGCAGGGTGTTGATGATGTTCCAACGCATACCTTCGCGGCGTTGTTTGGCAATCAATTCTTCGCTAATCATTTCTTTTGACTTTCCATTTTGTATAAATCGGTCAGCGTTTTTTGAATGCTGTCCATTTTGGCTTCCAGCACAACTTGGTTGCGAATGTAGTCATCACGCAAAACATAATTCAAGGGCAAGGTGGCATGAAGTTCGGATAATTGCGATTCAAAACCTTCTACTTTCTGTTGCAACCGTTCTTGTTGTTTTTGCCGTTCGTCTTGTTGCGCCTGAAATTGCGCTAATAGCATTTTGCCAAAGCCCCAACACACGCCCAAAAACGACAACAAAAAACCAACGAGTTGCCAAAATTCAATCTTGATAAACGTGTCATTCATGCTTCGGATTTCCTTGTTGATACCACGCCTGCCAACCCGCAACCTGATTGGCGAGCTTTTGACAATACGCACCGTAACGCACGGCGTGATTTAAAAGTTGTTCGGGCGAGCCGTTTTCGGGCGGTGCGGGTCGGTTGTGTTGCAGCAATAATTCTGCTGCAACAGGTTTTTCAGGCTGCCTAATCGGTGTAACCGAGTGATTTTCGGTAGTGGCGCAAGCCGTCATTGCCCAAACCATTGAAAGTAATGCCGCCTGAATTGTCTTTTTGAATAACATTTGGGATTTCCTTTTGCTGTTGCGCCGCTTGTGCATCCAATTTCTGTTGCATTTGCGCGATTTGAATGCTTTGCTGTTGCGCGAATTGCTGCCATTTTTGCTGTTCGGATAAGGCAGCCTGAAACTGTTGTTTGGCTTGCTGCTCGTGTTGCAATAACTGGGCGATGTGCGCGGCTTTCAGGCTGCTGATTTTGTTTTGATAAACCGAACGTGCCATACCATAGCCCAATGTCCAAGCGGCGGCGATAAGCAATAAGGCTATGGCAGCCTGAAAACGGTATTTAATCAGCCACATCATCTTTCCCTTTCTGCTGCGCGATTTGTGCCATTTGTGGAATCACCGCCATACCGCGTTTAATCAGCGCATAACCGCCGACCATTGCACCGTATGCCCACCAAAGCCATTCGGGGGCATTGGGCGTAGTGGCGAATTTGTATGTCATGGTTGCGCCAGCGATGTTTGCCCAAAGTTTTGTGTGTGAAATTTGCCCTGTGGCTGGATTGGACACCAAACCTGACAGCCAATGGATAAACCCTTTTTTGGGTGTTTGTTGTGGCACAGTTTCTTGGGTGTTTTGCGTTTGACTTACTTTGGGCAATATGCCCTTGGGTGTGGGTAAATCGGTCATGTTTTTGCCTTTTTGCGCTTTTTTGCCATGCGCCGATTGGCTGCTACACCGCTATGCCGATGTTTGCGAATAACGGCGTGAGCCAATGGCACGGATTGTGTGAATTTAGGCGTTGGAATGCTGACTGGTTTGCTGGCAACGGCTGCTGATAAAGCCAATGCCAATAATTGAACAGAATGGCGTTTCATTTACAGTTCCCCTTAAACCGCGTTTAAAGCGGTTTCAAAAATCCGTGCATAACGGGCAATTTGGTCGGCTTTATCTACACCGTTCACGATACGGCGAGCATTTACATAATCATCACGATGGTCGTTGATATAGTCAGATAAGCGTTTACCTGTGAACCAGCCGTTTTCCATACCCAAGACGATGATTTTGGCAGAGATGTCGGTTTGTAAAGCTAAATCAGGGTCAGTAATCAAATCCACGCCCAACTGTTTACCTGCGTACAAGTAATTGTCAAACCATGTCAATTGCACATAACCGCGACCATAAAACAGATGTGGACATTCTGTTTGAATGTAAACATCAGCAGCCGTACTGCCATTTTTCGGGCAATATTGCACCCCTACACTATTTGTCTGCCATGTACCATATTTGCGCCCAGCACCACGACCATATTCGCGTACAGGCTGCATGGTGCGAGCGGTTTCGTGATACGCTGTTGCTAAAACATAGGCGTGTTTTTGTACGCTTAAACCATGTTCTACCCCAGCTAAAATCAACGCATTAATCCCGTCCACCTGTTCCTGTTTCAGGCTGCCTGAAAATAATTTATCGCGGATATGGTTAAAAAAGGCGGTATTGGCAAGTGTGCTAGCAATACTTTGTTGTGCGAGTTGGGTTTCATTTTGAGTTTCAGACATGGTATGTTTCCTTGATGTTGGTTAGTCAAAAAAATCAACAATATGTATTTCAGAAAACACCCAGTTTAGAGAAATAGACTGCAAACTGCTTTTAAAGTGCATTAAAAAATCCCTGCGGAAAATCCACAGGGATTGATTGGTATAAAAGGGAATTTATTTGCGTTTTGCACGTTTCACGGCTTTGCTTTTTTTGAATTTTCCTGATTTGGCGAATGATTTTGAACCACCGTGCCCTGTTTCGCAAGCAATGCCATCGCGGTCGCGGTCTAATTTTTTGTAGCCTGATTTTTTTGCGTTGAAATATTGTTGCGCTTGGGCTTGGCTGCTGAATGATTTGCAGGAAACTGCCATTGCCGATGTGGAAAATGTGAGCAATGTGGCTAAACCCATAATTGAAAATAATTTTTTCATTTTAAAATCCTGAAATTAGAGTAGGTGAAAATCAATGGATGTCTTTTGAAACATAAATCACTTGTCCGATGACTTGTGCGTTGGAATTGGTTTTAAAATCCAATGGCATTTTTTCATAAGCTGGGTTGTCTGAAATTAACAACAAAACGCCATCTAGCTGAATTTGCACACGTTTCACCCAAAATGTATCTCCATTACGCAACACATAGATTGAACCGTCTCTAGGGGTGGTTTTACTGGTGTCAATCAACATGGTGCAACCATTTGGTATGGTTTCGCCCATGCTGTCGCCAGTTGGCGAAGCGGCAATCAAATCATCTGAATTAAGTCCTTTTGTTTTCAGCCAATCTTTTCTAAATGCCAAATATTTTTTAGGTGTGCCACCCAATGCACTATTCACGCCTAATCCTGCGGAAATTTCCATTTGATAGTATGGAATTAAGACAAAATCAGAATTTTGTTCAACCTTTTCATTGTTGATATTTTCTTGAACTTCGCCTGTTAGGATGTACAAAATATTGAACCCCATTTGCAATAATTTAGCCATTTGAATGCTATTTGGGGACGTTCCGTCTTCTTTTTCCCAATTAATTACGGTGGTTTTACCCACTCCAACACTTTCTGCAACTTGTGCCTGTGTTAAGTTAAGCCTTTGTCTTTCAAGTCTAATTCTTTCGCCTTGCGTATTGATTAAAAAATTTTGCACTTCAATGTTCATAAAATTGCACCAACGGTGTTTACAGGTTCAAAAAATTGGATTAAAATAGGTTCAATATTTAAACAAGAATGTTTAAAGATTTAAACATTCAATTCTATCACGAAAAAACTTGGAGACAAAATATGCAAGCAGAGCAAGTGAAACAAGGCTTCAAAAATCGTGGAGAGACCATTAAGTCATGGTGCGAAAAAAGGCATTACGACCCGACTTATGTTTCACGCATTTTGAACGGTAGTGTGAAAGCCAATCGCGGTAAAGCACATCAAATTGCTGTTGAATTGGGTCTGAAGGAGCAACCCGATGGCAGCCAGTAAAAAAGGCAGTCGTGTGTTAAAGGTTTTCAAAGCGTTGGAAGCCCACCCAATTATCGGTTTGAGCAACAAAGAAATTGCCGATGGCTTGGGTTTGACACCGACACAAGTGAGCCGTGATTTAGACGATTTGATTGCCGAAGGCTTGGTTGTGAAACTGGAAAACGGCAATTTTGCTTACAGCGTAAAAACCTTGCAGATTGCAGAGCGGTTTCGCAAGCAGCAAGAGCGGTTGCAAAGCAAAATTCAGGAAATCGGCAGACGGATTGAAGTTGAATAAACAATTTTAAAAAGTTCCGACATCGGAACTTTTGGAGATAACAAAATGAGTAATCAAGTTGAAGTTATTGATGCGGACGGTGTAAGCAAACACGCTGCTATGCACAGTATTATGGTTATGGAACAGTGGGGTAATGGCGAAACCTACAATGAAGCGACTTGGGTTGAGCGTGGTCGCCAAGCAGTTCATAAAACACTTGAAGGAATGTTTGAATTAGGTCGTGCCTTGATTATTTTAAAAGAACACACCGAACATGGGCGATTTGAAAGCATTGTAAAAGAACAGTTTGGCTTGGGTAAAGCGGAAACATCTCGCCTGATGTCAGCAACCAAACGCTTTGCCACCCCACAAATGCAAAAAGCCCTGCCAAAGTTAATGGATTTGGGCAAATCCAAACTGCTTGAATTACTTGTGGAAGAAGACGTTACGCTAACAGGCTTGGCAGAAGGCGAAGAAGTAAACGGCATGACGTTGGACGATGTAGACCGCATGACGGTGCGTGAACTGCGTGTCGCCCTGCGCGAAAACCGCGAACAGCTTGCCGCCAAAGACAAGGTTTTGGGCGACAAAAACGCCAAAATTGATGAGTTGGCGGAAAAGTTGGAAAAGTCCAAGAAAAAAAGCACAGTTAAAGAGCCTGAACCTGCTGATGTTGCTAATGAATTGCACATGATGGTGGGCAGTAAAGAAGTGGCAATCCGCAGTCAAGTGGTGCAACTGGGCGAATTGTTTGGGCAAATGGCAGCGCATGAAACGGCACACGGTTTGTCGCACCGAGCCAAAATGGTGGGCGTGATTAACCAAATTGTGATGGATTTGAACCATTTGCGCGATGTGTACAACTTGCCAAACGACATTCCCGAAGACGAAACGCCCGAATGGTTGCAGCCTGAAAGCGAGTAAACACCATGAATGCGGTATTGAATGAGCGGTTAAATGCCATTGCCGCGCAACTGGGCAAACTGCCACACGGTACAAAATCGGCTTTTATGCAAAAAGAAGCGGAAAAACTGAATATGAGTGTGGCAAAACTCTATAAAGAATTGGAGCGTGTGATGATGAAACCCGAACGCAAACGCCGCTCGGATGCTGGCAAAACGGCTTTGACTTTGTTGGACGCGCAAATGATTTCTGCGCTGATTTTGGAAACAATGCGGAAAAACGGCAAACGCCTGATGACGGTAGAGCGAGCCGTAGAATTGTTGATTGCCAACAAGGAAATTGACCCCACGCGCGTGGACAAGGAAACAGGCGAAGTGCATACGCTGTCCACCAGCACGATTATTCGGGCGTTGAAATTGTATAAATTGCACCCCGACCAGCTTTTGCAGCCAGCCCCTGTTAATGCCATGCAATCGCTTTACCCCAATCATGTGTGGGAAATTGACGCGAGTTTGTGTGTGCTGTTTTACCTGCCCAAACATGGCAAAGACACGGGTTTATGCATGATGAATGCGGACGAGTTTTACAAAAACAAGCCAAAAAACATCGTCAAAATTGAACAAGATAGGGTTTGGCGGTATGTGATTAGCGACCATTGTTCAGGCTGCCTGTTTGTGTGGTATGTGTTTGGTGGCGAGAACAGCGAAAACCTGTGCGAAGCCTTTATCCAAGCCATGCAGCCCAAGTCGGACATTTTGAAAGACCCTTATCGTGGTGTTCCCACCGATGTGATGTTGGACGCTGGCTCGGCAAATACAGGGTACGGTTTTCAGAATTTGTGTAAGCAGTTGGGCGTGAATGTGCTGATTAACAAAGTGGGTAATCCGCGCAGTAAGGGGCAAGTGGAAAACGGCAACAATCTTGTTGAGTTGAATTTTGAAAGCAGCCTGAAACTGATACACATTGAAAACATTGAACAGTTGCAGGGTTTGGCAAACCGTTGGATGCGCTATTTTAACGGTCAAAAAATCCACAGCCGACACGGTAAAACGCGCTATCAGGCGTGGCAAAAAATCCAACCTGAACAGCTTATTTTACCGCCCCCTGCTGAATATTGCCGTGAATTGGTGTTGAGCAAACCCGAAACGCGCAAAGTAAAACCCGATTTGACGGTGGATTTTGAAGGGCGTGAATTTGATGTCAGCAAAGTGCCGTTTGTGATGGTGGGCGAAAAAATCACGATTGCCAAAAACCCATGGCAACAGTATTCGGCGCAAGTGCAATGTTTTGATGAACACGGCAAAGAATATTGGCTGGTTGCCCCCGAAGTGGTACGCAATGAGTTTGGTTTTCGCGTGGACGCAGCGATTATTGGCGAGCAGTTTAAACAACACGCTGATACACCAGCGCAAACCCATGCCAAAGAGTTGGAAAAACTCGCCATGCAAGCCGACACTTTGGAACAAGCCGCGCAAAACCGCAAAGCAAAAGCCTTACCATTTGGCGGACGGATTGACCCCTTTGCCCACCAAGAAAAAGTTTTGTTGGAAAGCAAAACGGCTTATATCCCCAAGCGTGGCTCGCAAATGGATTTCAACAAAATGGACATTAAGGCTGCCGTGTTGAATGCGGTTGAGTTACGCAAAATCATGAAACAGCGCATTGATGAAATGGGTTTAGATTGGGATTTGGCTTTGCAAAGATTGAAAGACGATTACCCCAACGGTGCGCCTGAAAGCGAGCTGGAAACCGTGTTTGAACGCATTACACGCCCGAAACTGAACCTTATTTCACGAACAGGAACGGACGGCTGATTATGTTGAAAACCGAATTTCAAAAATTGGGGAAATCGTTTGCGAAAGTGGCTGATGAGATTGGTTGCAGCAAACCGACTTTAATCAATATCGTCAATCACGGCACGTTTCCCAAGCGCAATGAAACCGCTTTGCGCGACCAAGTTTTAAACTATTTTAAACAACATGGCGTTGATGTTGCCGATAAACTCACGCCCAAAGTCAAAAAGGACAACGATATGTTACTTCGCAAATCTGCCTTATCCCAAGCCACGCGCCAGCATTTTGGTTTAACACGCGACCCATTTCACGATGAAATCCGCCAAGCGCAAGATGTGTATCTCACGCCCGATGTGCGTTATGTGCGCGAAGCCCTGTTTCAGACAGCCACGCAAGGCGGATTTGTGGCGGTGGTGGGCGAAAGTGGCGCAGGTAAATCCACCTTGCGCGAAGATTTACACGACCGCATTCATCGTGAAAATCGCCCGATTGTCGTGATTGAGCCGTATGTGTTGGCGATGGAAGACAACGACCAAAAGGGCAAAACGCTGAAAGCCGTCCACATTGCAGAGGCGATTTTGGCGGCGGTTGTGCCTGATGTGTCGCCCAAGCGCAGCCCTGAAAGTCGTTTCCGCCAAGTCCACCAAGCCCTGATTGAAAGCGCGAAGGCTGGCAACAAACACATTTTGTTGATTGAAGAAGCGCACAGTTTGCCGATTCCGACTTTGAAACATTTGAAACGCTTTTTTGAATTGAAACAGGGTTTTGAGCGTTTGATTGGCATTGCTTTGATTGGGCAGACCGAGTTGGCGCAAAAATTATCCGAGAATAATCCATCGGTGCGTGAAGTGGTGCAGCGTTGCGAAGTGGTAACTTTGTTGCCGCTCACGGACGGCAAATTGCAAGGCTATCTGAAACACAAATTTGAGCGCGTGGGCGTGAAACTGGAAGATGTGTTGGACGAGAGCGCGATTGACGCGATTGCTGAACGCCTGACGTTTACCCACCGCAATGGCAAAAATCAGTTGCAGCAGAACAGTTTGCTGTATCCGCTTGCTGTGAATAATTTGGTAAGCGCGGCAATGAATGAAGCGGCTGGTTTGGGTTTTGAGCGTGTGGACGCGGACATTGTGAAAGGGATTTAAATCATGGAATTGCTGTATTACTTATCCGCCATGACGTTTTGGGAAACTGTGGAACTGTTGATTAAGGTGTGCGTGTTGGGTTTGGCTGTGCGTTTTGTGTTGAAAGTTTGCGTGTTGCAGCCTTTGTTGGAAACGTGGGCGAAACGTCATGGGTTGGGTGGTTAAAAAATTTTTGCCCATTTATTTAAATAACTATTTGATTTTATGGTATTTAAACAAAATGAAAACATACACACGCCAATGGCTCAATCAAAAAATCCGTGAATTGGAACGGCACATTGAACAAATGCCTACCGATGATGAACGTGTTGATGATGAGCGCGAATACCTGCAACGTGAACGCGACAATTATCAAAAATGGTTGCGTGATTTGGGAGACGATACCCAATGATAACAACCGAACAATGGCTTTTAAAAGAAATCCAGCTTTGGCAAAAACAACTGAATGAAGCCCAAGATGAGGCAACACGGTTTGCTGTCAAAGAAATACTGTGGCTGCGCCGTCATTGGTTGGCATTGGTTCAGGCAAATCAAGCCAAGAAAGGTACAAAATTATGAAAACCCGTTGCCCTTGTTGCGGTGCAGAAAATTCGCTTGATGCCCTGCTCGCCCACGATGAAGCGCGTGTCGCGGTGTGGACTGTGGCGCAGGTGAGTGGTGAATTGGGGCGGTTGGCTGTGCAATATGTTGCGCTGTTTCGCCCCAGCAAAACGGCTTTGACGTTTGACCGCATGGCGAAATTGCTGAATGAAATTTTGCCCGATATTCAGCGCGGTGCAATTAACCGCGACCGCATTGAATATCCAGCCCCAGCCGAAGCATGGATTTATGGCTTTCGGGAAATGTTGGCAAAACGCAATTCAGGCAGCCTGAAATTGCCGCTTAAATCACACGGTTATTTGTATGAAGTGATGAGTTCGTGGCAGGGGCAAGGTTTACAAGTTTTGCCGCAAGATGATTTCAGGCAGCCTGAAACCAGCCAAACACTTAACGCTGCGATGACTTTACAAGGATTACGCCGATGAATACCCCACGCAAAATGCCCGATTGGGCTTACAACCAAATGATAGACGGTTTGCAAAAACTGTTGGTTTTGCGGCTGCAAGGCGCACCGCCAGCCGACACGATTACGGCGTTGGCAACGGTTTGGGAAGAAGCCTTAACCCCAATCACATGGGCATGGACGCAAGAGCAAGACGGAGCACGTTTACCAACTGCTTTTTCGCGCTTAATTCAAACTGCGGTGCGGTGGGTGTCGCCAGCGCAACTGATTGAACAAATCCCTAAACGCCCTGTACCCGTGATTTCGGGTTTATTGGAAAGCAAACGCGCCCCCTTAAATGAAACCGAAAAAGCGGAACACCAAAAGCGTATGCAGAAAATGTTTGCCGATTTAGCCAAAATCCGCGAAGAGCGCAGCCTGAAACCACCGCCACCTAAAACAGCAGATGATTTGTTGTATGAATGTTATCTCGTTTACGACCCGAAAACAGGGCAAAAACGCGACCAACCTTTACCCGATAAACGAAAGAAAAAATCATGAATGAAATTGATTTGAGCCAATACCGCCAAGACGCTCGCGGTAACTTAATCCCGATTGCCAACATCAAAGAAGTGGATTTGTTGCGCGATGAGTTGGTTATGGAAATTGTGAACACGCTGAACCCTTTGTTTCAAGAAGTGCGAGAAGCCAAAGCCAATGCGATTGCCGATGTTCGTGCTTTTGTGGATTTGTCTGCCGAAAAATACGGCGTGAAACCGAGCAAAAAAGGCAATGTAACGCTGTACAGCTTTGACGGCAAATGGCGCATTACCCTTGCAATGAACGATGTGATGACGTTTGACGAACGTTTACAAGCCGCCAAAGCATTGATTGATGAATGTTTGAACGAATGGACAGAAAACAGCCGTGATGAGTTGAAAATCATTGTAAACCAAGCGTTTGATGTGAACAAAGAAGGCAAAATCAGCGTAGTTAAAGTTCTGGGTTTACGCAAGCTGGAAATTCAAGACGAGAAATGGCAACGTGCTATGACCGCCTTAACCGACAGCGTTCACACCCAAGCGACACGCGAATACATTCGTTTGCACAAACGGCGCGATGAAACAGGCGAATATGTTTTGATGACGGCAGATTTGGGGAAATGAAAATGGAAAACAATCGTTTAACTGACCGTGTAGCCAGTTTGGAGATGTTGTTACGCAGTCCCAGCATTCAGTCAAAAGTTTTGGTTGCGGTATCCGCCCAACAATGGCGTTTGATTAACAGCATTACCAACACCAACCACCCAAGCCACACCCACAGAGCCAAGCAAACACAATACACCTTATTGCACATGGCAAAACGTGAAAGCGATGGCGAAGAAATGGCGGTTTACATTGATGAAAACAACCAAGTTTGGGTGCGCCCTATGTCAGAATTTCAAGAAAAATTTACGGAAAACCCAGTTGTGTTTGTGCCACCACCTGAATTTTCTGATGAAGACGATGACGATTGGGATAAGTAATTTGCAATAAACCGTAACGGCGGAGCGGTTTTCAAATCCGCCGACTTTTAAACATTTTTTAACGGAGTTTTAAACCATGAATAAATCTGAATTGATTGAAGCGATTGCCGAACGCGCTGCAACGAGCAAAAAGCAAGCAGAAAATATGCTGAACTCATTTTGCTATGCGGTTGCTGATGAATTGGAGCGCGGTGGCGAAGTGAACATCACGGGCTTTGGTAGCTTTACCGTTGCCCAACGCGCTGAACGCATTGGGCGCAATCCCAAGACTGGTGAGCCGATTGCCATTGCTGCCAGCAAAACCGTGAAATTCAAAGCTGGTAAAGCCTTGAAAGATGCAGTTGCTTAATTTTTAATCACTAACCAATGGGCGTTTTGGGTTTGCTGTTTTCAGGCAGTCTGAAACGCCCCAAATACAGGAAAAAGCATTATGGCAAAAGAAACCAACGCCCAACGCAAAGCGCGTTTAATCCGCTTAATTCACATCGGCAAGAATGAAATCAAAATGCCTGAAAGCGAATATCGTACTTTGATTGCGAATGTGTCGCAAGGCAAAACCAGCAGCAAATTATTGAATATGGCACAACTGGAAACCGTGTTGCGCCACATGAAAGCGCAAGGGTTTCAAGTCGCCGTAACCACGACAAATGGGCAGGTTTCGCAACAAGACCAATCTGCCCAGCAACGCAAAATCCGCTCGCTTTGGCTTGAATTGCACGAAATGGGCGTTGTCCGCTCGCCAGCCGAAAGCGCGTTGAATGCGTATTGCGTGAAATACGGCGGTGAAAATTGGCAAAACGATGTGATAACAATGCGTGATTTGATTGAACGTTTGAAAAGATGGAAAGCGCGTTTTGAATGAAAAAATACAGGCTGTCTGAAAGCTATTCAGGCAGCCTGATTTCATTTATAATATTGATTATATTATTTATTTTTGTAACAGCGTTTTACATTGTGAAAAAAGGACAGCTTATGGCAGACAACCGCATACCCGAACTGGTTGCCGATTTGGAAGCGCAAACGGCGGCTTTTTTGCTTTCCGAATTGAATTTGGACAATCAGCAAGCACAAATCATCAGCAAAAAACTGTCGCGCCACATCACAAGCAACTGGGGCGGTCAGTTGATTTACATTCCGAAAAATCAGGGCGGCAAACTGGACGAGCGCGACCAGCAAATTTACGCCGAATTTAATGGCAAAAATCATTTTGACTTGGCGAAAAAATACGATTTGGCTGTGCAGCAAATTTACAAAATCGTGAAAACAGTCGGTCAATATGAAATGGCGCAACGCCAACGAGGGCTGTTTGATGATGAATAAAATCCCCATCAAAAATAAAAAGGCGGTCAGGTTTGTTTCTGACCGCTTTTTTTGCGCGTTGAAAATGTGGGATAGGGGTTTGCTTGGGTCAAGCCGAAAACGCGCTTAAAACGCAAAATAAACGCCTTTTTTAAAATGGGCGTTTTTTTAATGCGTGTTAAAAGTTTTTCAGGCTGCCTGAAACCATAATCCGCTTATCAAATGATTTTTGAAAGTATTGAAATGCAATACGAAATCTTTCGGGCTGGTACACGCAAAGATGCGAACGGCAACCTGATTACCATTACAGCGCAAGATTTGCACGATACCGCCCAATCCTACAACACCCAATTCCACGAAGCCCCACTTGTGATTGGACACCCCAAACACGATGCCCCTGCATTTGGTTGGGTGGCGAAACTGAATGTGAACGGCGAAGTTTTGACCGCCGATTTTTCGCAGGTTGATGATGAATTGGCGGAACTTGTCCGCAAAGGGCATTACAAAAAAGTATCCGCCAGTTTTTATCCGCCGCAACACCCAAACAATCCCGTTCAAGGCAAATGGTATTTGCGCCACGTTGGCTTTTTGGGCGCGCACCCACCAGCCGTGAAAGGCTTGGCTGCCATCAACTTTGCCGATGATGAAGACGGTATTGTGTCGTTTAGCGAGAGTGAATGGCTGTTGGCGCGTGTGTTGCGCGGTTTGCGCGAGTGGATTATCGGCAAAGACGGCATTGAAACCGCCGACAAAATTATCCCCGATTGGCAAATTGATGATTTAAAGCGCGTGGCGGAGATGCCGTCTGAACCGTTACCCCAATTTGCCGAACCTGATTTATCAACCCCACCCAATAAGGAAAATGAAAACATGGCAACCGAACAAGAATTAGCCGCCGAAAAAGCGGCGCGTGAAAAAGCCGAGCAGGAAGCGGCAAATGCCAAAGCCGAACTTGCCAAATTGCAAGCCGAACAAGAACAGGCTTTGTGCGATGCCGACCACAAAGCCAATGCGGATTTTGCCGAAAATTTGGTGCGTTCAGGTAGCCTGAAACCAGCCGACAAAGATTTGATTGTGCAAGTATTGGATTTTGCCGAACACCCCGAACACGTTACCGCCGATTTTGGCGAGGGCGACAACAAAAAATCGCTGTCTGCCGCGCTGAAAGATTTTCTGAAAAATGGTGCAACGATTTTGCCAACAGGCGAAACGGCTACGGCAAATCGCGCTGGCGCAAAAACGGTTTCAGGCAGCCTGAACAAGTCTTTTGCTGAATTTGCCGAGCCGAATGCGTTAAGTCATCACGAACGCGCATTGGCTTTGGCTGCAAAAGAAAACATCAGCTACGAAGAGGCGGCTCGCCGCACGGTTCAATAATTTTTTGATTAAAGGAAAAAACATGAGTGCATCTCGCTTACGCAAATTGCGCGGTCAAATTGACCCCGTCTTAACCAATTTGGCTTTGGGTTACAAACAGGCGGAATTTATCGGCGAAAAGATTATGCCTGTGGTGTTTACCGATGTAGAAGGTATCCAAGCACCTAAATTCGGCAAAGGCTCGTTTGTGGAATATCAAACGGAACGCGCTGTTGGTGCTGCCAGCAATGTGATTACGATGGACGTACCCAGCTATTTGCCTGTGGTGTTGGAAGAACACGATTTGGCGGCTGGTGTGGATTATCGTGAAGAAGCCGAAAGCCTGTTTGACGAGCAAGCCAAAGCCACACGCCGCGCCACATCAGGCGTACAACTGCGCCAAGAGATTGAAACCGCCACTTTGTTGCAAAGTCAATCGGCTTACGAAAGCGGTCATTACAAAGATTTGTCAGCCGCGACCAAGTGGAGCGACAAAACAGCAGACCCTGTGAAAGACATTGCAGATGCAAAAGAAGTGGTTCGTGCGGCTTGTGGTGTACGCCCGAATGTGTTGGTGTTGGGTGCGACTGTGGCGCACCAATTGGCATACCACCCAGCTTTGCAAAATGTGTTGGGCAGCAATGAGCGCAAATTGATTACGCCTGAATTGATGAAAGTCATCTTTGATGTTGATGAAGTCATCATCGGCAATGCGGTTTCTACGCCAGCGCCGAATAAGCAAACCAAAGATGTGTGGGGTAATTTTGCCGCCTTGATTGTGCGCCCCAAAGTGATTGCATCGGGCAATGACGAAGGCGAACCTGCATTCGGCTACACATTCCGCCGTAAGGATATGCCTGTGGTAGACCGTTATTCAGAGCAAGGCAACAAAGTAGAATTTTCGCGTTATACGGACATTCGCAAAGTGGCTGCTGTGGGCGGTGCGTGTGGGTTCTTGTTTGATAAAGCAGTTTAATTTCACATTTCAGGCTGCCTGAAATCAAAGGCAGCCTGAAAGAAAGGGATAAAAATGACACCAACTAAAAAAGTGGTATTGGTAACGACCTTAACCGCTACCGCGCCAATTATTGAAAACCGCTTTATTGGTTTTGACGGCAAGCAAGCCAAAGCCAACACGCCTGTGTTTGGCGTAACACCACGCGAGGCAGACGAAGGCGACAGCGTGGGCGTGGAATGTGTGGGCATTGTACTGGTGGAAAGCGGTGGCGCGATTGAAGTCGGCGCAAAAGTGGCATCGGACGCACAAGGTTGTGCGGTCGCTGGCGAAAACAATGCGGTCGGTTACGCGGTTTCGGCTTGTGCCGAAGCTGGCGAACTGGTTGCGGTTTTGTTGAAAGGTTAAATCATGAAACATTATTTGGTAAATACACCTTTGATTTTGCAAGATGAAAATGGCGAAGATGTGCGCGTGGAGCGGGGCGAAATCATTGAATTGTCGGACACGCAATATGCGGAAGTAGCGGCACACGTTACGTTTGCGGAATTTCACGGTGGCGTGTCCAAAGAAGAAATGGCGCATTTGATTGATGGGCAGCCTGAACAATCAGATGAACATCAGTCTGAAACCGCACCTGTGCCGTCTGAAACCACCGACAAACCCAAACGCGGTAAAACGAAAGACGCGGAGTAAACCATGTACATCAGCCGTTCCGACTTGGAAAAAGCCATCAGCCGCGCCGAATTGGTGCAACTGACCCAAGATGACATCAGCAATTACAACGCGACCGAACCCGATTGGACGATTGTGGACATGGCGATTGCAGAGGCTTGTGAATTGGCGGATGGCTATTTAATGGGGCGTTATACCGTGCCACTTGAACCTGTTCCGAGCTTAATTGGCACAATTTGTCGGACATTGGCGCGACATTGGTTGCACAGTCGGCGTATTAACACCGCCGAATTTCCCAAACCTTTACAGGCTGCCTATGACAATGCCATCAAATTATTGGAACAAATCCGCGATGGCAAAGTTCACATCGGCGTGAAAAGTTTGGAAGCCGAAAAAGCGGCAACAGAGCGTTGGCAATCTGAACGCGGTGCGTACCATGTTCGCGCTGGTGTGAAACACGATTGGAGCGATTATCCATGAGCGTAACCGTCCCCATTTTGCAGGATTTAACGGCACACATTCAGGCTGCCTTGCCCAATTTGGAAGTGCGTTTGTTTCCCGACCGTCCCAGCGAATACCGTTTTATGCACCCAGTTGGAGCGGTGCTGGTGCAATATTCAGGCAGTCAATTTGAACCGCCTCGTGCATTGCAAACCATTGTTCAGCAAAGAATACTGAAAATCCATTTGACGGTTTTTGGGCGCAATTTGCACCATGATTTTGGTACATTGGATTTATTGGACAAAATCCGTTTGGCGGTGGTGGGACACCGTCCTGTTGATTGTAGCCCCATTCATTTGCTGTCAGAAGGCTTTTTAGATGAAACCGCAGGGGCATGGCAATACGAATTGCGCTTGCAAACCGAAACCGAGCAAATTCAAGTTTGCCAGCCTGATAATCGTCCGCGCTTAACCAGCGTGTATGTGCGACAAGATGGCGACCCACTCAATCCCCATATTCAACTCAAAGGAAACACACCATGACTTATCATCACGGCACAGAAACCAAGCGCATAGACGGCGGTTCGAGCCCTGTGTATGGCGTTCCCAGCGCAATTACGGCTTTGATTGGCACGGCACAAAGTGGCGCGGTCAATGAATTAACCGTTTGCCAAACCGTGAAAGATTTTGCCCAATTTGGCAATATTGTTGGCGCAGGATTTACCATTGCCGATGCTGCCGATATTTTAACGCGCTACAAAAGCGGTAAGGTGTATGTGGTTAATGTATTAGACCCTGCTCGCCACAAAACCGATGTGGTGGATGAAGTCTTGACCCAAGATCCCAATACGCTGATTGCCAAAACGCGCAAACCTGCTTTAACTGCTGTTGCCAATGTGAAAGATGGCACAACCGTTTTGACCGCCAACACCGATTACACGGTAAACATGACAACGGGCGAAGTACAGTTTAAAGCTCGCCGCGCTGCACCCAAAATCAGCTACACCCATTTAGACCCAAGCAAAGTTACCGAAGCCGACATCAAAGGCGCGTATGTCGCGGCAACAGGTAAACGCACAGGTTTGGAACTGGTTCGTGAGGGCTATACGCTGTTTGGTTCAGACGCGAAAATCATCATCGCCCCTGAATTTGACAAAACAGCTACCATGCGAGCGGCTTTGGGGGTGTCAGCAGAACAGTTAAATGCGATTGCCTATGTGTCAGCACCCAAAGGCACAAAATTAAGCCAAGCCATTCAAGGACGTGGCGTGTCAGGCAGCATTAACTTTTACACTTCATCTGACCGTGTTCATTTGTTTTATCCCCATGTGAAAAATGGCGATGTATTGGAAAGTTTGGCGGTTCACGCGGCTGGTTTACGCATGAAAACCGATGTAGAACAAGGTTATTGGTTTTCCACATCCAATCGTGAATTATTGGGCGTAACAGGCATGGAATTTCCGCTTACCGCTCGCTTGGATGACAAGCAGTCTGAAACCAATCAACTGAACGAAGTGGGCATCACGACCGTATTCAATTCGTTTGGAACAGGCTATCGCTTATGGGGCAACCGTTTGGCTTGTTTCCCGACCACCACCCACATCAAAAACTTTGAAGTGGCACAACGCACGGGCGATGTGATTGATGAAAGCATTCGTCAATTTGAATTGCAATACATGGATTTGCCAATTGATGACGCGCTGATTGACAGCTTGCTGGAAGGCATTCGCACCTATTTGGGTACGCAAAAAAGTTTGGTGGGTTTCAGCGTAGAATTAGACCATGACTATGATTTGGTGGACGCATTCAGCAAAGGGCAAGTGCCGTTGAAATACGATTACACGCCAAAATTGCCGATGGAACGCGCCAGCAACACCAGCGTGATGACGCGCAAATATTTGATTAACTTGGTTTCCAATAAAGGATAAGCGAGATGAGTGTTTCCATTAACATTATCAGCAACGCCAATGTTTATTTAGACGGCGTAAATTTTGTGGGGCAAGCTGGCGAAATCAAGCTGCCTGAAATTGAAAATGAATTTGAAGAATATAAGGCTTTGGGCTTAATCGGCACACCGTCTTTGCCTATGGGTTTCAAAGAGATGGAAGGCGAAATTGAATGGAACAGCTTTGACCAGCGTGCCAAAGTCAAAATGTACAATCCCTATAAAGCCGTGCAATTGATGGTACGCAGCAGCGTGGAAACCTACAATGCGCAGGGCAGATTGGCGGAATTGCCGTTGGTAACGGTGTTGGGCGTGATGTTCAATAAAGTCGGCTTGGGGACGTATAAACCCAAAGAATTGGCGGATATGCCCAGCAGTTTCAAAATTCACAGCATTAATCAGAAATTGGGCGGTCGTGAACTGTTGCATTTTGATGTGTTCAACAATCAACTGCGTGTAGATGGTGTAGATGTTTTGAGCCAATGGCGCAAAAATTTGGGCGCGTAATTTTTTAATCAACTTTAAAAGTTTCAAGCAGCCTGAAACACTAAACTCACTTTGTTTTTCAACAACAAAGTGAGTTTTTTCATGCAAAATCAAGTCAAACAAATCCGTGAACAAATTGGTATCACACAAACCATTCAACTGAACGTCCCTGTGCAACTGGCAGACGGTCGTGAACTCAATCAAGTAACCATGCGCCGTGCCAAAGTAGGCGATTTGCGCTCGGTGTCTCATTATCAAAACGAAGCAGAACAAGAAATTGCGCTGATTGCGCGATTGGCAGGGCTTATCCCCGAAGATTTGGAGGAATTGGATTTAAGCGATTATGTCCAGTTGCAAGACTGGTTTCGCCAATGCCAGCAAAAACCGAAAACAGAAATCCCAAAAATCCAAAAGTCTGAACAGTAAAGCATTTTACGCTCAATTATTGTCGGCTTGCGCGGACACTGCGTGGTGGTATGGCTGGGGCATTCAAGAAATTGATGATTTAAGTGTTGATGATTTTATGGTGTTTCAGCAAGAAGCGAGCCGCCAAATCAAAGCAGGTTATCGCAAAGGCTTGTGATTATTTACCAAACAAGACTTTGGCACTTAAAAACAAACCGTAAATTGCCCCAGCCATAATCGCCAATAAAGCCAACGCCCCAAACACAAAACCGAATACGCCAATAAACGCCATTTTTCAGTCCCTTTGTTTTAAAAATTCATATTTTTCATAGGATAAACCATGTCAGCAGAATTATCAATAGTCGTCAAAATTGGGGCAGCCGTAGGCGGCACAATGGCGGCTTTTCGTTCGCTGTTGCGTGGCAATACCGATTTGAGAAACAGCACGGCTTTATTGCAACGCGAATACGATGTTTTGGGGCGAGCCATACGGCGTAATGCCCAATCAGGCAGCCAAGATATTCAACGTTTGCAACGCCAACACGAGCGTTTGGGACAAACTTTACGCGGCGCAAACCGCGCCCAATCTTGGAAACAAGGTGTGCAAACCAAGCTAGGCAATGCACGTGAATACCGTGAACAATTGCGCTCGGAAGCGATTGGCGCGTTTGCTGGCATGGGGTCGGTGCTTGTGCCTATTCGCATGGCAATGGATTTTGAAAGTGCGATGGCGGATGTAAAAAAAGTCGTGGACTTTGACACACCCCAGCAGTTCAAACAAATGGAACAGGATTTGTTGAACATGACCCATCGCATTCCAATGGCTGGCAAAGAATTGGCGGCGATTGCGGCAAGTGGCGGACAATTGGGCATTGCACGACAGGATTTGGCGGCTTTCACAGAAACAGTTGCCAAAATGTCGGTGGCGTTTGATATGTCCGCCGAACAAGCTGGCGACAGCATGGCAAAACTCGCCAATGTGTACAAAATCCCCATTAAAGAAATTGGCAAATTGGGCGATGCGATTAACCATTTGTCCAATAATAGCCCTGCAAAAGCCAGCGATATTGTGAACACGCTTGGGCGTGTGGGTGGTATTGCAAAACAATTTGGCTTGACAGAATTGCAAACCGCGTCTTTATCTAATGCCCTTATTTCATTAGGTAAAACGCCCGAAGTCGCTGGTACAGCTATCAACGGTATGCTGACAAAATTGATGACCGCCGAAAAAGGCGGTAAAGATTTTCAGGCTGCCTTAAAAAGCATGGGCATTTCCGCCAAACAGCTTAAAAAAGACATTGCCCAAAATGGCGAACAAGCCTTAATGGACTTTTTGAAAGCCATCAACAAATTACCCAAAGACCAGCAAATGGGGACATTGGTGGATTTGTTTGGTTTGGAATACGCCGATGATGTAGCGGTGTTGTCGGGCAGTTTGGAAACCTATCAAAAATCCATAGATGCTTTGCAATCCAAAGGCAAAGACGGCAAACCCAGTTTTTCAGGTAGCATGGACAAAGAGTTTGCCGCTCGTTCCGCGACCACCGCCAACAATTTGCAGTTATTCAAAAACCAAATGGCGCATTTGGGCATCAATATTGGCTCGGTCATGTTGCCAGCCGTGAATGCTTTATTGAATGAAATGAAGCCTTTGGTGGACAGCTTTATCCGTTTTGCCGAAGCGCATCCCAATTTGATTAAAAACATCTTTTTGGGCATTGCAGCATTGGCAGCGTTTAAAGTGGGTAGCTTGGCGGTGCGTTTTGGTTTGAGTTTGCTGGGTAGCCTGTTTTTTGGCACGGCTGGCAGAATGTTGGGTTTTGCTGGTTCGCTGTTGCGTGTGAAAGGGGCTTTACAACTGTTGAGCGTGGGGCGCAGCGTGATGGCTTTGCGCTTACTGGGTTTATCGGCGGTACAAGCACGAACCATTTTGGCTGGATTGGGACGTGTGGGCGCGTGGGTGTCGGCTGGTTTTCGTTTGATTGGCTCGGCTTTTGCGGGTGTGGTGCGTGTGGGCGGTATGCTTATTCGTTTTCTGCCTATGGTCGGTCAGGCGTTTATGGCATTGGGGCGTTTTCTGTTGATGACACCCATTGGCATGGCTTTGGGCTTGTTGGCAACGGCGGCATATCTGCTTTATACACGGTGGAGCGGTGTAGTCGGTGGGGCAAAATTGCTGTGGCAAGATTTGTCTAATGTGGTCGGCAATGTGGCTCGCAGCATTAGCCAGTTTTTTCAGGCTGCGTGGACAAGTATCAAAGCGGTATTCAGTCAAGGGATTGGTTTTATTTCATCGGCGATTATGGGCTTTTCGCCTTTGGGTTTGTTTCGGGCTGTGTTTGCGCCTGTGATTGGCTGGTTTGCCAGCTTGCCGTCTCAATTTGCTGGTTTTGGGCGTAATTTGATGCAGGGCTTGCTCAATGGCATTCAGGCTGGTGCAAGCGCGGTTTTGGGACGCATTCAAAGTTTAGCCAGCAACATCAAATCTAAATTCCAAAGCATGATGGGCATTCACTCGCCATCTCGTGTATTTGGGCGATTTGGTGGCTGGCTGATGGAAGGTCTGAACATCGGTATTTCACGCAAAGAAAATCAACCGATTTCGCGCATGGGGCAATTAGCGGACAATTTGAAACAGCGTTTCACAAATGGCGTAGGCAGCCTGAAAACCAATGTATCAGGTGTTTGGGGCAATGTGAAAGCAGATTTTGCTGAAAAATTAGGCAAATCCACGCAAGCTATTCAACAAGCTCGCCAACATACCCAAGCGCAAAACGGCGCAATTACGGTACATTTTAATCCGACCATTAACATCAACGGTGGCGGTAATGTGTCGGCGCAAATGCAACAAGGTTTACAAATGTCATTGCATGAATTTGAAAAAATGCTGGAACGTGTGGTGGCAGAAAAAATGCGGAGGGCTTATTGATGTTTGCTCAACTGGGCGGTGTTCGTTTGGAAGTCTTGAACAGTTTTACATCGTTTGAAGAAAGCCATGCGGCGAATTTTGCCAAACATGATGTACTCAAAGGCAGACCGCGTTTACAAGCGATGGGCAATGATTTGACGACATTGCGGTTTGAAGTGCGTTTGCATTGGCGTTTGGGCGATGTGGACAGGGCTTATCGTGGTTTGGTTAGCGCGAAAGAAGCGCAACAAGCCGTATCGTTGGTGTACGGTTCGGGGCGATTTGTTGGCTGGTTTGTGATTGGGCGATTGACATCGCGCACCACGCAAATGGACGGATACGGTCGCACGGCAGCGCGTGAGTTGGATATTGAACTGACTGAATTTGTCGGCGACCCAAACAATCCTTTGCCCACGCCAGCCGTGATGAGCGGTAAACAAAATCCCTTATTATCCATGCTGCCTGAAAGTGTACGCGGTCAGGTTTTGCCCATTGTTGAAAATGTACAAAAAGCGGTTAAAGTCTATCGCACGGTAGAAAAAGAAATCGGGCAAATGCAGCACTTGGTTTATCAAGCAAAAGAATTGCGCCATGACCCTGCTGGGGCATTACACGCGATTTCGGACGCGCTGAATATTGGTGGTTCGGCTTTGGGTAAATTGAATGGGCTGCCTGAAATCACGGATAAATTGGGCGATTTGGCTGGTGTGGCGACTTTTGTGGCGCAATCGGCACAAGCGACTTCACAATTGGGCAATGCTGTGGGTTTATTGCGACAAGGTTTTGAAAGTAATCAAATTGGCTCGTGGTTGGATAGTGGCATTCACTCGGTAGACCAAGCAGTTGAAAGTTTACAAAACGGCGCAAGCGCGGTGCAAACGCTGACTGCCTTTATTGCCACGCGAAAGGGTAGCTGATGAATGGTGTTTTAATCTATACCACGAGAGACGGCGACCGTTGGGACACGATTTCGCATAAACATTATGGCACAGCATTTGAAATCAATCGTTTGATTGCGGCTAATCCACATTTGTCATTGGCTGAACAATTTGAAAGTGGTTTAACGGTGTTTGTACCCGTTATTCAACAAACAAGCAATCAACAACAGCAGGATATGCCACCATGGATGCGCTAAATTTGGTTTCAAATTTGATTTCAGGCAGCCTGAATGCCAATCAACACCCTGTTACACGCCCTGATTTTTTGTTGCAATACGAGCAGAAAAACATCACGGCAGATGTTGCCCCTTATTTGCTTTCGGTGATTTACACCGATTATTTAGCAGAACAATCAGACGAGCTACAAATTGAGTTTGAAGATGTGGACGGTCGCTGGTTGCGGTCTTGGTATCCCGAACAGGGCGATAAATTGACGATGAGCATGGGCGACCAATTCACGGGTTTGATTAAATGGGGCAGTTTTGAAATTGCCGAAATTGAATACAATCAAGAAAGTAGCGGTCATCGTGTATTACTAAAAGCATTGGCAACGGGTATCAGCAAAGCCAACCGCACCAATCAACCCAAATCGTATGAAAAAACCACGTTGGCAGAAATTGTCCGCACGGTTGCCAAACGCTTGAAATTGAATGTGTCGGGTACGGTGCGCGAGATTAAAATTGACCGCGTTACCCAATACCAAGAGCGTGATGTGGAATTTTTAACACGCTTGGCGAAAGATTACGGACACAGTTTCAAAATCGTGGGCGATACATTGGTGTTTGCCGACCGAGCTGAATTAGTGGAACGTGAAGCGGTGGCGGTGTTAGACCCAACTGATGTGTTGCGTGTGCGTTTGCGTGATTTGATTAAAGGCGTTCCGCAAGCGGTTGAAGTGCGCGGTTACGACCCCAAAACCAAGAAAACCGTTACAAGCACCAAACACGCCAAACCGCGCCGAAAATCCGCCAAAAAACCAACCACCACCGACACACTCAAAATCACGGCAAACAAAGGCGAAAGCCAAGCGCAATTAGACCAACGCGCTCAATCTGCCCTTGATGACGCGCAAGATGAACAATGCGCTGGCACGATTACGCTGTTTGGTAATGCGAAATTGGTTGCTGGACAAATGATTGAGTTGAAACGCTATGGCAAATTAAGCGGTCGTTATTTGGTTAAACAAGCGCGGCATGAATACAATCGGGCGAGCGGTTATTTGACGGAAATTGAAGTCAAAATGATTGAATACATTGATGAAGAAAAGGAACAGCAAAATGTTCAGGCAGCCTGAAAATCATGATTTTGGCGCAACCTTGCAATTTGGCACGGTTGCGGAAATTGACGATAAAAAACACGCTGTGCGCGTGGTTTTGCCAGCTTTGGAAAATCTGCAAACCGACTGGTTGTCCGTCATCACTTTGGGCGCAGGGGGTAACCAGTTTTATTGTTTGCCTGATATGGGCGCGTTGGTTGTGTGTTTATTGGACGCTCGCGGCGAAAATGGCGTGTGTTTGGGCGCAATTTATAATGACAGCGACCCTGTGCCAGCCACGAGCCGTGATTTGCACGTTTTGCAATACAGCAATGGCACACGCATTCAACACAACAGAAAAACTGGCGATGTATTGATTAAAACAAGCGGCGTGGTTACTGTGGACGCGGATTGCGTGGTACAAAAAACCTTGACCGTAAACGGTTTACTGACTTACACGGCTGGCATGAGCGGCTCGGGCGGTGGCGCAAACGCGGCAACGATTACAGGCAGCCTGAAAGCAACAGGCGACATTTCAGCAGGTACAATTTCATTGCAAAATCACGTTCACACAGAGCAAGGCGATGGTGCGCCGACCAGTTCCGCACAATAATTTCTTCTCAAAAAAGCCCTACGGATTATCCGCAGGGCTTTTTTAATGCGCTTTAAAAGCGTTTCAGGCAGCCTGAAACGATAATTGTCCCATGAATTACGACACCCCTATCTCTAAACATTGGCAACTTGCCCCCAATGGCAACGGCATCACGCAAGGCGCGGACGACATTGATTTGTGCATACACCATATTTTGTCCACGCGCAAAGGCGCAGATGTGTTGCGCCCCGACTTTGGCTCAAACCATTTTGACTATTTGGACACGCCCGAAGATGTGTTTATCCCCAATGTGGTGCGTGAAGTGGTTTTAGCCATTCAGACTTGGGAAAAACGAGCGGTAGTGGAAAACGTGAAATTTGAAGGCAATGCACCACACATCACCATGATTGTGCAATGGCGCGTGGCTGATGAAATTTGGGGCGAATTGCACCAAACGCGGATTTATTCGGGGAAATAACACATGAACATGAAAGATTTGCAACGCGAAAACGTCAAAATCGTGGACGACAATCCCGAAAAAATCCTGTCCGAGATGATTGCCGATTATGAGCAGCGAACAGGCAAAACTCTGCAACCAGCGCACATTGAACGCTTACTGATTAACACTTTCGCCTACCGAACCACATTGACCCACCAGCAAATCAACGAAGCCTATCGCCAACAGCACGTCCGTTTTGCCACAGGTTTGATGTTGGATTTGTGTGGTGATGATGTGAATACGCCACGTTTAGAAGCGAGCGCGGCGCGTTGCACTTTGCGTTTTAGCGCGACTGAATTTGTGGGCGAAGTCAATATCCCGATGGGTACACAAGTTTCGGTGGGCGATGTGGTGTTTGCCACAATTGAACAGGGGCAATTATCGCCAAATCGTCCGCAAATGGATTTACAGGCAGCCTGTTTGGAAACGGGTTTGCGCGGTAATGGCTGGGCAGTAGGACAAATCAATACGCTTATCACATCGCTCACAGGCGCACGAATGACCGCGCACAATATTTCTGTGCCGACTGGTGGAGCGGAAGTGGAAAGCGATGATGCCTACCGCGAGCGCGTGTTGCTTGCACCTGAAAGTTTCTCGGTCGCAGGTTCGGTGGGTGCGTATCAATATTGGGCGCGAGCGGTGTCGCCAGCGATTTGTGATGTTCATGTTGCCAATGCGTTGGACAATTTGGGTAACGCGATTGGTGGCACGGTGGCGGTTACCGTTTTAACCAAAACAGGGCTGCCTGAACGTGAATTGTTGGCGCAAGTTCAAACTGAATTATCAGGCGAAAAGAAACGTCCACTCTGCGACACGGTTTCGGTGCGTGCGCCTGAAACGGTGGATTATGCCTTGAACGCGGAATTGGTTTTATTCACAGGTGCAAATGCGCTGGAAGTGAAAGCAGCAGCCGAAAGCGCGTGGGCAAAATACGAAAGCCAAAGACGTGAAAAATTGGGCGGCGACATTGTGCCGCTTGATATTCAAAAGGTTTTACAAGTGGCTGGCGTGTATAACGTGATTTTGAATGCACCGACTCTGCGGATTATTCAGCCTAATCAATGGGCACGATGCACTTCCGTTCGCATTTTAATCAAAGCGGAGCAGCAAGATGGCTAAATTAAGCTATGCAGAAATCATTGAACGCGACCAACGCTACAAAATTTTAGCGGATTTGGGTTTGCGTTTGGATTTGGTGGATACGCCAAAATTGATGCCGCGTTTGGTGGATTTGCTTGCACCTGAACACCTTGAATTGCTTGCCGAAAGCCGAAGTATTTTGAATGAAGATGGCTACTGGCTGGCGGAAAGCGACAGCGCAAGGCGCAAATTGATTAAAGGTGCGTATGAATTGCACAGATACAAGGGGACACCGTGGGCGGTGCGTGAAATTGTACGGCGTTTGGGATTTGGCGAAGTGCAGATTATAGAAGGGCTAGGCAACAAAAAACACAATGGTGAAATTACTCGTGATGGAAAATATGTGTATGGACATCATGACCGATGGGCGCATTACCGTATTCTGATGAGTTACCCAATCACAAATGACCAATCCTTTTTACTTCGTAAAACATTAGCAGCATTTGCACCAGCGCGTTGTGTGTTAGCAGCTTTGGATTTTCAGGCTGCTGCTTTAAAACATGACGGTAGAGCCCAACGCAATGGGCAATTCAACAGAGGAACAGCATAAATGGCAAATTTACGCGAAACAGCAACATGGGAAGCAGGGATTTATCAATGGGAAACGTCCGATCCAGTAATGGGAGGCGAAAACGGTATTGATAATAGACCCACACGTCAATTGGCAAATCGTACTTTGTGGCTAAAAAATGAGATTGCGCGAGCCATCGCGCTTATCGGCACAAATCAGCAAACCGCAACCCAACAATTTGCGCTAAAAACCACCAGTTTGACTGCTGGGGCTGGTTTATCGGGCGGTGGCGTGTTGCGCGACAACATGACTTTGTCGCTGGGTACGCCGTCAAAAATCACAGCGACAAGTCAAAACAGCGCGGTTTCTAATACGCATACACATGAAATTGATAAAGCAACGACAAGCGTAGCGGGTATTGTTAAATTAAACAATACTTTAACAAGTGATGCACAAAATGAAGCATTGACTGCAGCGCAGGGGAAAATTTTAGCAGAACAAATTGCAGCAAAAACGTGGGACGGAATTGTTGGTAAACCAGTTTTGCAACAAGTACAAGATATGCGCTCACCTGTCCCAAGTATTACACCTGTCGTGGCATTTCAAGATGCCACCCCCGAGCAATTACCAGTGGGTGTATATGAGGGCTTTTCTGATAAAGCGAAATTAACTAATGTGCACATTAATGGTAGCTTGAAAACAGTTAAATTGTGGCGTGATCGTACTGGTGCTGTGGCAATTTATCGTGAAAGTAAACTGCCTAATGGCGAAGTATGGCGGCAATACGCAAATGGAAATTTGTCTGGCTGGGGTGAGGCATTTCGCATAGATGGTGTGGATTGGGCGAATATTCGTGATAAACCGAACACATTTTCAGGTTACGGCATTACAGGCAGTCAATCGTTGAGCGGTAGTATTGAATTGACAAATGCCTATCCTGCGGTGGTCTTGAAATCTACAGCGACAGGGACAACAAAAAAATGGCTGTTTGAAGCAAGTGCAGACAATGCTTATTTTGTTCAACGTGATAGTGCCGCAAATTCAGGTGGCGTATTACTGAATTTACCAACACGCGCTGGTACGCTTGCACTAGATGGCGATGTCGTTAAATTGTCAGGTAATCAAACAATTGGCGGCGAAAAAACCTTTTCAGGCAGCCTGAATGTATTGTCCGCTAGCGGTGTATCAGTAAAACATAGCGATAGAACATTTGTGTTCGCAATTGGTACGGATAGTTGTTACTTGCATAATACAAAATCAAGTAAAACATTGCGATTGAAAGACAACGGTACGCTTACTTATGCTGAACAGCCTGTTTACCATGGCGGCAATAAGCCTACTTGGGCGGATTTGGGTTATGCCCCTGTGCAACAAGGTGGTGGTGTTGGGCAAAATAATAACGCAATAAAAATTGGTTGGAGTGGCTCGCGCTTAAAAGCACAAGTTGATAACACAGATTTGGGCAACATTGTTTTTGATAGTCAATTAGATAATGCCGTGCCGAGCGGCACAGTTGTCTATTTTTTGGGTACAAATGCCCCGTCGGGCTGGTTAAAGGCAAACGGTGCAGCGATTTCACGCACAACATACTCACGATTATTTGCTGCAATCGGAACGCATTATGGCGCAGGTGATGGCTCAACGACATTCAATATTCCTGATTTGCGTGGTGAGTTTTTGCGTGTGTGGGACGATGGGCGTGGTAATGATGCGGGGCGTATTTTGGGTAGTTGGCAGGGCGATGAATTGCGCTCACATAGCCACGGAACAAACTGGGGTTTGTATCACGAGGCTGGTGTTACGGATAATGCAATCGCAAGCGGTAATATTGGACGTTGGGAAGGTTCATTCAATCTTGCTACAGCACACACGGGGGGCGGCGAAACTCGTCCACGCAATATTGCCCTTTTAGCTTGCATTAAAATTTAATTAAATCAAAGGAAAATAAAATGGATTATTCAAAATTAGACTGGCAAAAAATCTTTTATAAACCTGTTTGTCAATTAGATGAGAACGGCGTATTTCTGTTTACAACGACCGCCGAATTGGATTGTTACGCAAAAGATGGAAGCTATTTAATTCCTGCAGGTTGCTACGAAATTACGCCGCCTGAAGCCAAAGATGGATACGCCGCACAATATGATTTTGCAAACCAAGTGTGGATTTATCAACCCGACCATCGCGGCGAAACCGTTTATAACACCGCAACAGGCTTGGCACAAATCATCACACAAATCGGCGAATTGCCTGAAAATGTAACAACAGAGCCACGCCCCAGTGAACATCACGAGTGGGACGGCACAAAATGGACTATTCCCACCGAAACAGCCTACCGATTAGCAGCAGAAAGTTTTCAGGCTGCTAAAGATAAGCGCGTTCAAGAACTCAATACAGCAGCGCAAAACTTTATCGCGCAAGCTGCTGGCACGAATAAAGTGCCAGAGTTTGAATTGCAATCATGGAATTTACAAGCAATTGAAGCGAAAGCATGGGCGCAAAATCCTGAAGTACCAACCCCGATTTTAGACAAAATCGCGGCAGCGCGTGGTGTACCAGCCGATGCGCTGAAACAGGCGGCATTGCGTAAAACCCAGCAATATGAAGCATTGACAGCGTTTGTTGTGGGACAACGCCAAGCATTGCAAACACAAATTGAAGTGGCAAAAACATTAGATGAATTGAGCGCAATTGAAATCGCGTTCAGGCTGCCTGAAAGTGGGGCAGCAGCATGAGCGAATTTTACTTGGCTTGCTACAAAGGCAAAAAGCAAGGTAAAGACCTGAAAACTTTATTATTCAAAAGTTTGGATTGGCTCGTGCGAAAAGCCACAGGCGGCGAATACGCACATTGCGAAATCGCCGTTTCACGCCATGATGGACAATTTGATTGCTATTCAAGCAGTTTGCGAGATGGTGGTGTGCGTGTCAAAACCATGCACCTGCCATCGGATAAATGGGATTTAATCCCCATTCAGCAAGATTATTTGTCTTTGATTTATCGCTTGAATACGCATTTTGGCGCGACCAAAGGGCAAAAATACGATTATTGGGGTGCAATCGGTGTGGTTTGGCGAATCGGACGGCAACATCCGAAACGCTGGTTTTGCAGCGAGTGGTGTGCCAAAGTGCTGGGCTTGGAAAATTCAGCGCAATATAGCCCAAACAGCCTTGCTCACCGTTTCCAACTGATTAACAGCTTTACCCGAAAATAAAAAAAGACGGCTGCGCGGCGGTGTCGTAACCACCGTTCTCCGCGCCAGCTTTCGGCAGCAGTCCCTGCGTTCAGCCTTTTTAACCGTACTCTTGCAAGAGCGGTTGAATTGTCGCACAAGACACAGGATTTTCACAATATGCAACATCGTTACAAAAACGCTTTTCCATCATATCGCGCCTTAATTTGCCAAGATTGCAAACGCAAACTTGGCGAAGCCACAGGCACAGATTACCAAATCATGATGAAATGCAGACGTTGTAAGCACTTTAACACTTTTAATGCTTAATTTTTTTCAGCGTACCTTTGCGTACCCAACCAGCGCGTGTGTTTGGACACAGGCACACGCGCTTTCTTTGAGGGCGCAATATGACGCAAAATTTTTATCAAGCACCGCTCCCTTTCACAGGGCAAAAACGCCGCTTTTTAACGGCATTCAAACAGGTTTTAAACCAATGTATCGCCGATGATGGTGTAGGTTGGACAATTATTGATGTGTTCGGCGGTTCAGGTTTGCTGGCACACACGGCAAAACGCGGCAAACCTGCTGCTCGCGTGATTTACAATGATTTTGATGATTATGCCACGCGTTTGCAAAACATCAACGATACCAATCGTTTGCGACAAATCATTTTTGATTTAACCCAGCACATTCCGCGCAATCAAAAGCTGCCTGAAAATACACAAAAACAGGTTCAGGCAGCCTTAAAATCATTTGACGGCTATGTTGATTTGCACAGCGTGGCAAGTTGGTTGCTGTTTAGTGGTCGGCAAACGACTGATTTAGATGATTTGTTGCACAATCACACTTATTACAATGGCGTTCGCATCAGCGATTATCCACAGGCAGACGGCTATTTAGACGGTCTGGAAATCACATCGCAATCGTATGCCGATTTATTGCCCCAATGGATTGGGCGCGACAAGGTACTGTTTTTGTTTGACCCACCGTATGTTTGCACCGCGCAAGGCGCATATCGTAACGAAACCTACTTCGGAATGGTGGAATTTTTGAAATTGATGCGTTTGGTGCGACCGCCATTTGTGTTTTTCAGTTCCACGCGGTCGGAGTTCTTGGATTATTTGAACTTGGTTATTGGCTACAAATTGGACGGCTGGGAACACTTTGCTGGCTATCGCAAAATCAATGTTCAGGTTCATTTGAATAAAAACGCGCAATATGAAGACAACTTGGTGTATAAATTAAATAGTGCATTTGAGATAGCTTAAACAACAAACAGCAAATACGACGGTATCATCGCATTTGCTGTTTTATTTTTGTAATGGTATTGCAGATAGTGAAACAAATTACAAGATAATTTATCTTGCCAAGATAAGAGTAAATTTCGTGCATGGCATCAGATTTAGCACAAAAACGCCATGTTCAAGTTATCAATCGTCATAAAAATTATTGTATACTTTGTAATGTAGTGTAATTTTTCAAATATAAAATGATATGGAGAACACAAATGAGCAATTATATTGCCAAAATGACCTTATTATTGGGGATTTTCGCATTGACCGCTTGCGAAAAAGAGCAAGCCAATCCAAACACACCGCCCAAAGAAGTCAAAAGCGTTTACCGTGTTGCCAGCGAATTATCCAAATTTCCTGTGGTGATGCACGACACCAAAACGAATAAAGTAGAAGGTTTTGAAGCTGAATTGCTGCAAGCCGTTGCCGAAAAACAAGGTTTTACGGTGGAATACACCATTGATACTTGGCAAGGTTTATTAAATAAATTAGATAATAATCAAGCGGATATGTTATTAGGTTCCATAACCATTACCGATGAACGCCGCCAAAAAATGGATTTTACCGACCCCGTTTTGCCTTACAAAACAGGTGTGATGGTTATACCCAAACTGGCGCAAGCCAAATCATTCAGCGAGTTAAAAGGCAAAAAAGTGAATTTGCGCCAAAACACTGTTTACGAGAAATTGACACCGATTTTTGCCAATGAATCGGGTTCAAATATGGTCTATCCCGAGAGCGTGTGGGGGCAGGTGAAAAGCCTGATTAGCGGCGAATCCGAAGCAATGGTGGGCGCGAGCATTACTTTGGAATATTATAAAACCAGATACCCTGAACACAATTTCCACATTATTTACGAAGCCAATTCGCCCATTTCGCATTACGGTTGGGCGGTGAAAAAAGGCGATAATGAATTGGTACATCGCTTGAATATGGGCTTGAATAAAGTCAAACAAGACGGCACCTACGACAGAATTTACCAAAAATATTGGTCTAAACAATAAGGGATAAGGAAATGAATTTAAACGATATGTTTGCAAAACAATTTTTCAGGCAGCCTGAAATGACCGTCCGCGCACACGGTCGCGTGAATTTAATCGGCGAACACACCGACTACAATGACGGTTTTGTGTTCCCCTGCGCGATTGATTTTTACACCGATGTTGCCGTTGCAGCGAATGAAAACAGCCAAGTGTCTGTTTACGCAGTAGATTATGACGAGCGCGATGAATTTGATTTGCGCGAAGCCATTGCATCATCAGATAAACAATGGGCAAACTATGTGCGTGGCGTGGTGTGGGCATTGCAGCAGCAAGGTTTTGATTTTCCGAAAGGTTTTCAAATGGCGGTACACGGCAATGTGCCGCAGGGCGCAGGTTTGAGTTCATCGGCGGCTTTGGAAGTGGCTGTGGGCAAAGCGATTTCGCAACTGTTTGATTTGAAATTGGAAAACGCACAAATCGCCAAAATCGGACAATTTGCCGAAAATGAATTTGTCGGCTGCAAATGCGGCATCATGGACCAACTGACCAGCGCGTGTGGCGAAACCGATTGCGCTTTGTTGATTGATTGCCGCAGCCTGCAAATCCAAGACATTGAATTTCCGAAACATTTAAGCGTGATGATTGTGCATTCTCATGTAAAACGCGGCTTGGTCGGCAGCGAATACAACACGCGCCGCGAACAATGCGAAACAGCAGCAAAACACTTTGGCGTGAAAGCCTTACGCGATGTGTCGCTGGCTGAATTTGACGCAGGCAAAGCGGGTTTGGACGAGATTGCCGCCAAACGCGCGCGCTACATCATTCAGGAAAATCAGCGCACTTTGGACGCAGCAAAAGCATTGCAAAACAATGATATCGCCACTTTGTCGCGCCTGATGGCGGAAAGCCACATCGGCATGTGCGATGAATTTGAAATCACGCACCCTGCTGTGGATTTGTTGGTGGATTTGATTGGCGAAATCGTTGGCGAACGCGGTGGCGTGCGCATGACAGGTGGCGGTTTTGGCGGTTGTGTGGTGGCGTTGTTGCCGCATGATTTGGTTAATGATGTGAAAAATCATTTGGCGCAACATTATGAAAAACAAACGGGTTTGAAAGAAGAAGTGTTTGTTTGTACGGCGCATTCTAGGGTTCATGTTTTGTAAATGATTCAGGCAGCCTGAACGGTTTAACGCCCGATAATGATTTTATCGGGCGTTTTGTTTTTTAAAATAAAAATTGATGTGAAAATAATGAAAAATCAACCATTTCCGCATTTTCAGGCTGCCTGAAAAAGCCCAATTTTTCATGCAAACGCAAACTCGCGCCATTGTGCGGCAACACGCGCCCACGAATTTCACACGCTCCCAGTTCGCCAAACGCCCATGCCAATGCCAAATGCCCCATTTGTGTGCCATGCCCACGCGGACAATCGGGCGCGGTGTAAAAGCCCCATTCCCAACAATCTGTTTTTTCAGGAATTTGGGTAAAACTGATGTAGCCTTGTGGCATTTGATTGACCGTGTAAATCAACATTTTGAAATTGGGGTTGCTTAATTGTTTTGTAAACCAATTTTGATGATTTTCCCAAATCAATTCATCTTGTTGCAACATGAATTGGCGTATGCTGATGTGGTTGCGCCAGTCAAAAATCATTTTCATATCATCATGTTGTGCGGGGCGGATTTGTGTGTGGTCGGTTTGATGAGTGATGTTCATGATTTGATTGATGACACGCGCCACGCCTTTGCCATCACACAGCTTTTTGGCATTTTCTGCCATTTGCGACAGGTTTTCAGGCTGGCTGAAAGTCGCCAAAGCCTTTTGCCATTTTGCTGAACCGATTTCTGCCACATCAAATGCCAATGCTGCGCCAACTGATTGTAATTGTTGGGCAATAGGGCGTTGATTATCCGCCAAAACCAGTAAAATGGTGGGCAAACCCAAACAACAACGCTCCCAAGATGTGCTGCCTGCCGCGCCAATCGCCCAATCCGACTGCGCCATCAATTCAGCCATATTGTTTGCATTAACAATCACTTGGCAGGGGAAAGGTGCATTTTGGGCAAAATGGTGAATGCTGGCAATATGCGGTGCGCTCGCGCCCATGACCACGGTTAAATCAAGCGTATTTTTGCCATTTTCTGCCAAATTTTGCAAGATTTTGAGTGTGATGTTGTCTTTGTCCACACCGCCCAAATTCAGCAAAACCTTTTGCAGGCTACCTGAAAATGCTTTTTTTACTGATATTTCAGGCATTTTATTGCGCCAAAATGCAAATTCTGGGCGCAACAAAGCATAGCGCGTACCCGCCAAAACGCGACAATGGGGCGGCAACAAATCGGCATAATCTTGGGCGCGGTGTCCCCAATTTTGGTCAATTAAAACATCGGCTTGGTGTGGGCGGTCGTGCAAATCGTCTATCACGGCGATTTTGGTTGGGCAAATTTTTTGCGCGAGATTTTGCCATGTCGCGTCCAGCGCGTAGTGGTCGCAAATAATCCAATCGGGTTGAAAATCAAGGATATGTGGTTCGCATTCGGCAAAATCGCGTTCTTGCGTTGTGCCTAGCCACGCGGCATGTTTCAGGCTGCCTGAAAACCCATGTTTTCCCTCCCCTGCTTGCGAGGGAGGATTAGGTTGGGGGCAAGGCAACAAAATACATTCAAATCCTTGTTTTTCAATCAAATCTGCCAAATGCCCCACATGGGCGTGTGTGATGAATTTTGCCGTATGCCCTTGTTCGCGCAAGGCATTTGCCAAAGTCAGGCAACGCATGACGTGTCCGCTCCCGATTTGTAGGGAAGCGTCTGCTCGGAAAAGGAATTTCATTTTTTCTTTTTCTTAAAATAACTTAATTGCTTTTGTGCTTTATTTAATCGCGTTTCTCTAAAATGATTTAAGCGCGTTTTCATTTCAGTCATGATTTGTTCTGTTGAATGATTCCCCGCTGCTACATTGAATGTAATGAGTGGAAATCCCCATTTTTTATTTAAAAGTATCAATTTTCTTTTGATACCCGATGTGCGTGCCAAAAAAATGCTTTCATCATACACATCAATACAAATGAATTTTTGCCTTTGTATCGCGATGGTGCTGATAAAGGCGATGTCTTGCCATTGAATTAGCCCCCATGTATTACTGTGGTCAATGATGCCCTGTGCATTGATTTCCAATATGGGGCGATTGCGCTGTAACAGTTTGATGAACCCCATTATGCTGCACAAAGCAAACAATGCGCTACATCCCACCCCAATCATGACCTTTTCCATATCGTTTTTATTTAAACTGTCTGTGATGATGACAACGCCAATAAGCACAAAAGCCATCGCCCCTAATATCGAGAAAGCCAATTTGGTTTTTGAAGGATAAATGTAAATGGTTTCACTCATTTTGTTTTCCTTTTCAGGCAGCCTGAAAAATTTTCGCCAATAATGCTGCGCGTTCCCAATCATCAGGCGTATCAATATCTTGCACCCGATAACGCGGCAATTTCACACCCACGCTTTTGCTGTTGAAAATCGGTTTTTGTGCCAGCCAAGCACTTGTTTTTCCCCAATAAAATTGCCCTGCGTCATGCCAAGCGGTTGCCAAATCTTGCGAACGCACGGCAAACATTTCAGGTTGGAACATCGCCACTTCGCCCGCATCGTCCAATTTCAAAGCGCGTTGAATGGGGAAAGCGTAATCGGTTACGGAAAAGGTAAAATCCGCGCCCGTTTCACGCAATTTTGTTGCGCCAATTTGCAAATCGACTGCCTGAATAAAGGGCGCAGTCGCATAAATGCAGCAAGCGATGTCGCCATGCCAGCCGCCTTGTTTTTGCATAAAATCAACCGCATGGGCGATGACTGCGCCCGTGGTGGCAAAATCGTCCGATAATTCGGCTGGGCGCGTAAATGGCACTTCCGCGCCATATTGTTGCGCGATTTGGGCGATTTCATCGTCATCGGTGGACACGATAATGCGTTCAAAGCAGCCTGAATGTTGCGCCACCAAAATACTGTGGGCAATCATGGGTTTGCCATTGAATAATTTAATGTTTTTGCGTGGAATGCGTTTGCTGCCGCCACGCGCTGGGATAATCGCTAGGGTCATGTTCAGGCTGCCTGTAATGCGCGTTTCAATGTCTCAACCACTTGTTTTTGTTCATTATCTGATAAATCAAAATACAAGGGCAAACTGATTGCCTGTGCATAATAATGTTCCGCATTGGGGAAATCGCCGTGCGCGAAACCGAATTGTTCGCGGTAATACGGCTGCGTATGCACAGGAATATAATGCACATTCACGCCAATGCCATTTTGTCGCAAATAAGCAAATACTTGACGGCGTTTTTCTGGCGCAACCAGCACGGGATACAAATGCAATGCTGACACATTTTCAGGCTGCCTGAACGGTAAGCCCACAGGTAAATCCGCCAATAAATCATCATATTGTGCTGCCAATACATGACGGCGTGCCACAAATTCGTCCAAACGCGATAATTGGCTTAAACCCAACGCGGCTTGCATTTCGGTCATGCGGTAGTTATAGCCTAAATCAATCTGTTGATAATACCAAGGGGGCGGAAAATCATTTGCCAAACGCTCATTTTGCTGACATAAATCCGCCATAACTGCGTTGGAATTACTCGCCAATGTGGCGCATTGGCTCGTATTTCCGCCTTGTTCTGACGAATTTCTGCCATCAAACTGAACATTCGTCAAACGATTTTCCGCCCCTCCATCTGATTCGCCGACCATTTCGCTGTTTTCGCGTGTAATGCCATGTGAACGCAGTCGCGCCATTTTGTTTGCCAAATCAACACTATTGGTGGTTGCCAAGCCCCCTTCAGCGGTGGTGATGATTTTCACAGGGTGGAAACTGAATACGGTAATGTCGCTAAATTCGCAATTCCCCACCTTACCACCGCGATAGCTTGCGCCAATCGCATGAGACGCGTCTTCAATGATTTTAAAGCCATATTCGTCCGCCAATTGTTTGATGGCTGCCATATCGCAAGGTTCGCCACACAAATGCACAGGCACGACAATTTTCGGCAGACAGCCTGCGATTTTGGCTTGGGCTAATTTTTCGGCTAAATGATTGATGGAAATATTAAATGTTTTCGGGTCTATGTCCACAAAATCCACGCGTGCGCCGCAATACAGGGCGCAATTGGCGGACGCGACAAAGGTGGTCGGCGTTGTCCACAACACATCGCCCGCGCCCAAACCCAGCGCAAGACAGGCAATGTGCAGCGCAGAAGTCGCGCTGTTTACCGCAACGGCGTGTTTTGCGCCGCAATATTGTGCCAATGCTTGTTCAAATTCAGGAACTTTATTGCCTTGTGTCAGATAGGGGGATTTTAATGTGGCGACAACGGCGGCGATGTCGGCTTCAGAAATGGTTTGTTTACCGTAGGGTATCATCTTGTTTTCTCTTGTAAATCGTGAGTGAAACTTTTTTCAGGCTGCCTGAAATCATCAGGCAGCCTGAAAACTTAAATTTTGCCAATTTTATTCTGATTTGCTGAAATCCATGCTTTCAACTCATCTTGTGTCATCCACTCTTTATTGTTATCACTAGAATAAACAAAACCTTCAGGCACTTTTACGCCATCCTTAATGCGTTCAGGTGATTCTCCCCAGTTATTAATCACAGGCAAAATTTTAAAATGTTCGGGATATTCATAGGTGTAATAGGAATCTTCAGCACTAATCATTTGTTCATGCAATTTTTCTCCTGGGCGAATACCAATGATTTCTTGTTTACATTCGGGTGCGACTGCAGTCGCCAAATCGCCGATAGTCATAGATGGGATTTTCTTCACATAAATTTCACCACCAACCATATCTTCAAATGCATGCCAAACCAATTCCACGCCTTGTTCTAAAGAAATCATAAAACGTGTCATACGGCTGTCGGTAATCGGCAACACGCCTTTGTCTTTGATTGATAAGAAAAAGGGAATGACCGAACCGCGCGACCCCATGACATTGCCATAGCGCACCACCGCAAAGCGCGTACCGTGTTCGCCCGAATAGGAGTTGCCCGCCACAAACAGTTTGTCGGACACGAGTTTGGTTGCGCCATACAAATTCACGGGGCTGCTGGCTTTGTCGGTGGAGAGCGCGACCACTTTTTTCACGCCTTTGTCTATGCAAGCGTCAATCAGGTTCATCGCGCCATTGATGTTGGTTTTGACGCATTCAAAGGGGTTGTATTCGGCTGTGGGGACGATTTTGGTGGCAGCGGCATGAACCACATAATCCACGCCGTCCAAAGCGCGATACAGGCGGTCTTTGTCGCGCACATCGCCAATGAAAAAGCGGACGCGTTTGTCGTTGGCGAATTGTTTTGCCATGTCCCATTGTTTCATTTCATCGCGTGAAAAGATGATGATTTTCTTGGGATTGTATTTTGCTAAAGTCATGGGAACAAAGGTGTTGCCAAACGAGCCAGTTCCGCCCGTTACCAATATGGTAGAGTTATGTAACATAATGTTTTACCAGTAAAAAATAATAAATAAAAATGTGTTTCAGTTTTTCAGGCTGCCTTTCAGTACACGACAACTACATGTAGGGTGCGTATTACGCACCGAAATTTCAATTATTTGAATGATTTGGTGCGTGGTACGCACCCTACATTTTG
>NZ_JQKH01000012.1 GCF_000745955.1 Alysiella crassa DSM 2578
TGATAGTATACAATCGTATGCGAAAGTAGGTCATCGCCAAACTATTTACACAAAACCCCAGTCTACTAGAAACAGTAGTCTGGGGTTTTATTTTGCGGAGGCATGAAATTATTTAAAATAATATGCGTTAAATATTAAAATAAATGGAATTTAATTTTATTGAAAATACTATTTATAGAGATAAACGCAATAAAATTCTAATAAATTTAATTCTGCTCTTGAATGAATGCGGCAAAACTGCTACTCTTACACTTTACATAATCAAAATAGGAATGTACACATGAACCGCTTAAAATCTACAGATGATGTTCGCATTAATGGTATTATGGAATTGTTGCCGCCAATTGCGCATTTGTATGAATTGCCCATCACGGAGCAAGTGGCTGATTTGGTTACGCAAACGCGTGCAGAAATCGCCGATTTGGTATCGGGTAAAGACAATCGTTTATTGGTGATTATTGGACCGTGTTCCATTCATGATACGAAAGCGGCAATGGAATATGCGCAACGCTTATTGCCATTGCGTAAAAAATATGAAAAAGAATTGTTGATTGTCATGCGTGTGTATTTTGAAAAGCCGCGTACCACAGTTGGTTGGAAGGGTTTGATTAATGACCCGCATTTGGACGGTAGTTTTGACATTAATTTTGGTTTGCGACAAGCGCGTAAATTATTGTTGGATTTGAATAATTTGGGTATGCCCGCGTCCACTGAATTTTTGGATATGATTACGCCACAATATTATGCGGATTTGATTTCGTGGGGCGCAATCGGTGCGCGTACCACAGAAAGCCAAGTTCACCGTGAATTGGCAAGCGGTTTGTCTTGCCCCGTTGGTTTCAAAAACGGTACGGACGGCAATCTGAAAATTGCGATTGACGCGATTGGCGCGGCTTCGCACCCCCATCATTTTTTATCGGTAACGAAAACAGGGCATTCGGCAATTGTGCATACGGCGGGCAATCCTGATTGTCATGTGATTTTGCGTGGTGGAAAAGAGCCAAATTATGACGCCAAACACGTTCAGGCTGCCACCGAACAATTGACTAAAGCAGGGGTTACGCCGAAATTAATGGTGGATTTTAGTCATGCAAACAGCAATAAAGACTATACCCGCCAAATGCTGGTGGCGGAAGATGTGGCGCAACAATTGCGTGATGGCGAAAACAATATTATGGGCGTGATGGTGGAAAGCCATTTACAGGAAGGTCGCCAAGACAAACCTGAAGTGTATGGCAAAAGTATCACGGACGCGTGTATCGGCTGGGATACAACGGAAATCTTATTGGATTTATTGGCAAAAGCAAACGCGCACCGCGTATAAATTAATATAAAAAACAAAAAGCTGTCTGAAAATGGGAAACTGATTTTCGGGCAGTTTTTTGTGTTTCAGGCTGCCTGAAAATGTTATAATCGCGTTTTTTAATGTTCGGGCGATGATGATGAGCCAATCTTCTACAAAATGGTCTTTTTGGAACGCAATCCTGTTTTTGTGCGGCGTAATTGTATTGATTGGCGTGTCCACGTTTTTGGCGATATTGCTGTTGCAGCATTTCCGCGACCCAACGCAATTGTGGGCAGCGATTAGCACGGTGTTTACGCTTTTTGGCGCATTGTTGGCGTTGGCGGCGGCGGTGGCTTTGGTTTCGCTGGCGGTTTCTTATTTGTCGCTGAACGGTAAATTGCAGCAAGCACAGGTTTATTTGGCGCAAGCGCGTTTACATCTTGATGAATACAATCAGCTTTCTCATCAGAAAAATGAAATTGAGCGCAAGGTACATGATTTATTGCGCCTATACGATGGGCTGTCTGAACAGCCGCATGTGAGTGAAGTAAATCATATTAAATCTTTGATTAAACAAGTTTTGACTTCGGAAGCGGCGGATTTTGAAGCGCGTTTATTGGCGCGAGCGGTGCAACAAGATTGGCAAGCAAAACAAGCATTTAATGCAGCCAGTACACAAGAAAATGAGACGGCTTGGCAGCAAGCAGCGCAGCAATGGCAACAGGCTGGCGTGTTGTGGCAAATGGTTTTGGCGGCGGTGCCTGAATTTTTGCAATTGGGACAACAAAAACATTTTTTGGCAACACAATTGAATCAAGCACTTGCGCTAAAAAATGCCGCCGCATTCAATGGCACAGACAGGCAGCCTGAATTTTATCGCCGTTTGCATGATTTATATTTGCCTTTGTTGCTGACGGAAAAAAGCAAAGATGGTGAATTAAATCAAATGATTCATTATGCGGCTCATCAAAGCGGCATTCAGGCGTATCAAGAAGGCGAAGTGTTATGGCAACAAGGTTCGCAAAATTTGGCTGAAGTGCGCCAAAAATGGTTTTATGCGCAACAATATTTCCAAAAAGCATTGGAAATGAATGAAAATAACGTGGAAAGCGCGTATCAATGGGGGAATCTGTTGGAGCGTGAAGCACGTTTGGTGGCGCAATCGGATTCGCAAAAGCTGCCTGAAGCGCGGCAATTGTGGTTGGCGGCGCGTGAAAAATACCGCATGGCTTTGGACGTGGACGAGCAACGAACGGAAGCCGCGTTTAATTGGGGCAATACGCTGACCGATGAAGCCACCGCTTTGGTGCAAACCAGCACGGAGCATTTGGCGGAAGCGCGTATTTTATGGCAGTCTGCGCGTGAAAAATTTGCGCAAGCATTGGATATTACGCCAGAATTTGACGCAGCCGCCCACAACGCGGGCATGACGTTTAACAAGGAAGCAGACGCAGTTTTGCAAATCAATCAAAATGCAGACGAAGCGCGTTCTTTGTGGAAACAGGCGGGCGAGCATTTTCAGGCTGCTTTGGAAATCAATAAAAACCGTTTTGAAACCGCAAATTCGTGGGGTTTGGTGTTGGCGAAGGAAGCGGATTTGTTGGTGCAGCTTGATGAAGCGAATGTGGGGGAAGCGCAGCGTTTGTGGCAATTGGCGGAGCAGCGTTTTCATCGTGCTTTGGAAATTGAGCCGAATTTGCAGGCTGCCGCCGCGAATTGGCGTACCATTTTGTATCATGAAATCAGCGTATTAGGCGATGATAATGCGGCAAAACGCGATTTGCTGCTGGTGGCGCGTGAAAAAGTGGCGGCGTTGGCTTTGGTGTCGCCGCAGCATGAGCAATCGGTTTTGGTGCAAGAATTAGCTGATTTTATTCAGAAAAAAATCAATGAATTGGAAAATGTAAATGTGCTGCAACCCCCTGTGGCGCAATTTCGTCCTGTAACCAGCGCGGATTAATCGCACAAAAACACAGGCAGCCTGAAAGAATCTTTCAGGCTGCCTGTGTTTTTATCAATTTAAATAATTTCTAGCCCAAAATCATTTAAACAATCAACCAGCCAAAAAATCGGCAAACCAATCAAAGCGTGTGGGTCTGTGCTGTCAATTCGGCGCAATAAAGCCGCACCCAAACCTTCGCTTTTTGCTGCACCTGCACAGTAAATCGCATCGGGTTCGCGCGCCAAATAACGCGCAATTTGTGCATCGGACAATTCGCGCATTTGCACAATTGTGGTGTCCACATGACTTTTCAGGCTGCCTGAACGCGTGTCCAGCACGCAGCAAGCACTATAAAATTCAATGCGTTGCCCTGATAATTCGCGCAACATTGCCGCCGCTTTTTCCACCGACATCGGTTTGCCAAGTTGGGTATGGTGGCACCACGCCACTTGGTCTGCGCCAATAATCAAATGTTGCGGATAAATCTGCGCCAGCGACTGCGCCTTGCCGATTGCCAAACGCAAAGCGGTGTTGGGTGCGGTTTCGTGGGGCAGAGGCGTTTCGTCAAACATGGGTTTGGCGGCGGTAAAATCCACGCCCAAAGTACGCAATTGTTGCTGCCTGAAAACCGATGTGGACGCGAGAATAAGCGGTAATGTCATCATAAAATCCTATTTAAAATAAAAAAAGGGCATTTTCAGGCAGCCTGAAAACAGTTTATCTCTTGAATTTCCCGAAAAAATATTGACTGCCAAGCCATAAAATTATATCATGCCCTGTTTATGTTAAACCGAATCTTGATTGACCCACAAGCGTTTGTCATCAAACAAGAAACGCGCCACGGCAGCGTGTTACTCAATCAGTTAGACAAGCGTACTTGGTCGCCCGACATTGCCGATACTGCCACCCATATTCACTACACCCTAACAGGCGGCGTGGATAGGTGGCAACGCCCATTTTTAGATTTATCCGTTTCAGGCAGCCTGAAACTGAATTGCCAACGCTGCATGAACCCTGTGGATTTCCCCGTGAACGAACAGGCGCGAATTGTGCTGTTTGACAATGAAGACAAATTGGACGAAGCCATGCTTGCCGATGATGAATTGGACGGCATGATTTTAACCGATGAGTTGGATATTTTAACTTTGGTGGAAGACCAATTACTGATGGCTTTGCCCATTTCGCCGAAACACGATGATTGTGGCAATGTTAATTTAGACAAAGTGAATCAAGATAAACCCAATCCGTTTGGCGTATTGGCCGGTTTGAAAAAAGGTTAAACTTTTTAATTTTTTATTATTTTTCAGGAGCTTGAAATGGCTGTTCAACAAAACAAAAAATCCCCTTCTCGTCGTGGTATGCACCGTTCACACGATGCTTTGACTGCGCCTGCTTTGTCTGTGGACACGGCAACTGGCGAAGTTCATCGCCCACACCACATCTCTCCAAACGGTATGTACCGTGGTCGCAAAGTAACGAAAGCCAAAGGCGAGTAATTCTAGCGGCGTAGGATTGAGAAAAAAGCCAGCGATTGTGCGCTTCTGCAATATCGGCTGGCTTTTTTGTTTTCAGGCAGCCTTTCAGTACGCTACAAAATTTGGCGTAGGGTAATGAAAGGCAGCCTGAAGATTTTACTTTGGAGAACGAGAACATGACAGTCAAAAAAATTTGGTACACTTATGACGATATTCACAGCACCATGAAAAAAATTGCCGAGAAAATTCAAGCCGATGGCGTGAAATACGATGCAATGGTGGCAATTGGCGGTGGTGGCTTTATTCCTGCGCGTATGTTGCGCTCGTTTTTGGATATTCCGATTTACGCGGTTTCTACGGCGTATTATTTGGACGAGTCGGGCAGTGGCGCAACGGCAAATGAAATTCAGAAAGTGCAATGGCTTGACCCGATTCCCGACAAATTAATTGGCAAAAATATTTTGGTGGTGGACGAAGTGGACGATAGCCGTGTAACCGCCGATTTTGTGTTGCGCGAATTTGTGGAATGTGGGCAGTTTACGGAAATTGGTTTTGCGGTGATTCACAATAAGTTGAAGCAGAAAAAGGGCAAAATTCCGTTTAATGTGCGCTATTATGCGGGCGTGGAAGTGGAAGATTGGTGGATTCATTATCCTTGGGACGCGCTGGATATTGACGCGCATAATGCGCGTGTGGAACATGGTTAATTAGAAAAAATCAAATATAGTCGCAGAACTGAAAAAGCAGTACGGCGTTGCCAACGCCTTATGTACTATTTTCATTTCTATGACTATCATCAGGCAGCCTGAAAAGTGTTCAGGCTGCCTTGTTTTATTTAGGGTTTTATTTAGGGGTTTTCTGAATACACTTGCGCGGCTTTTTCGCGTTCGGCAGCGATGTCGGCGGCGGCAGTAAACAGTACGTCTGTGGACGAATTGAGCGCGGTTTCGGCGGAATCTTGAATCACGCCAATGATGTAGCCCACCGCCACCACTTGCATGGCAATGTCATTGGGAATGTTGAATAAATTACACGCCAATGGAATCAGCAGCAGCGACCCCCCCGGTACGCCCGAAGCACCACACGCGCCGATGGTCGCCAGCAAACTCAATAATAGGGCGGTCAGGAAATCCACTTGAATGCCTTGCGTGTGGGCGGCGGCGAGTGTCAGCACAGTAATGGTAATCGCCGCGCCCGCCATATTGATGGTCGCGCCCAATGGAATGGACACGCTGTAGGTTTCTTCTTGCAAATTTAGTTTTTTCGCCAAAGCGATGTTTACGGGAATATTGGCAGCTGATGAGCGGGTGAAAAAGGCGGGTACACCGCTTTCGCGTAAACATTGTAAGACAAGCGGGTAAGGGTTTTTGCGGATTTTCATAAACACAATCAATGGATTAAATACAAATGCCACAAATGCCATACACGCCAGCAATACGCCAATCAGTTGCCCATATTCTGCCATCATTTTGGGGAAACCTGTGGTGGCGGCGGTTACGGTTACCAAACCAAAAATACCGTAAGGCGCACATTTAATCACGCCGTGTACCACTGCCGTAACTGCATCGGATAAATCATGAATCATGTCCAGTGTGGCTTGCGAAGCACGGCGTAAGGCTAAACCCAGCAACACCGCCCAGAACAAAATCCCAATATAGTTGGCGTTTACCAATGAAGCGAATGGGTTGCTGACGAGATTCATCAGCAGGTTTTTCAAAACCGCGCCAATCCCTTCAGGCGGGCGCACATCCACCGCGTCTGCCGCTACCAGTGTGATGGTGCTGGGAAACATAAAGCTACCCAACACGGCAACCAACGCCGCGCCAAATGTACCCAGTAAATACAAAATGAGAATAGGGCGGATATTGGTTTTCACGCCGTGATTGTGGCGGGCAACGGCAGAAGTTACCAAAACAAAAACTAAAAACGGTGCAACGGCTTTTAATGCACCCACAAACAGGCTGCCTAAAATGCCAATAACTTCCACCACCGTTTGCGCGGTGGCGGGGTTAAAACCTGAATTGGGTGTGTTGATGACATAATTGGCGTGTTGCCCGATGGCTGCGCCGAGAACTAGCCCGATGATGATTTGCCAAATCAGGCTGATTTTGGGTTTTTTGACGGTTTCAGTCATGATGATACCTGTGTGAATGTGTTTGCAAAGAAATGTTAATATGGGTTTATTGTAAAATAAAAATGCGCTAAATGGAAAGAAAAACGCTTTCAGGCTGCCTGAAAGGATTTTTTGGGAACATGATTATCAAAAAAATTTACAGTGCCAAAAACATCCTTATGTACTTGGTGTACACGGTGCTTACTGTCATCTTGTATGGACAGGCAGCCTGAAAACTGTCTCCTTTCTCCATCACTTTTCTATTTTCAGGCAGCCTGAAATGCAAAAAAGCGTTAAAATACGTTTTTCTTTTATTACAAATTGAGAATGTGATGCCGAAATTCATTAGTAAAATCATCGCATGGATAATAGACCGCAGTTTGTCTGCTTTCGTTTCATTTATCACAGGGGTTCGCCCAAAATTTGAAGGCGACCTGAATTTTACCCCCGATAATAAAGTGTATTTTGCCAATCATGCCAGTCATGGCGATTTTGTGATGGTGTGGATTTCTTTGCCGCACAAATGGCGTAAAGTGGTGCGTCCTGTGGCGGGCGCAGATTATTGGTTGCAAGGCAAAATCCGTAAATTTATTATTCAAAATGTTTTCAATGCTTTACTGATTATGCGTAATGGTAACGACCCCAAAGCCATCACCATGCAAATGACTGAAGAGATTAGCAATGGTTCATCATTGATTATTTTCCCCGAAGGCACGCGCAATACCGATGATCAAACCATTTTATTGCCTTTTAAAAGCGGGATTTACCATTTGGCGCGTGAAAATCCTGATGTGCGTTTTGTGCCCATTTGGATAGACAATATTAATCGCGTGTTGCCCAAAGGCAAGCTGATTCCTGTACCGATTATTTGTGATGTGTTTATTGGCGAAGAAATGGCTTTGCACCCGAATGAAAGTAAAGATGAATTTTTAGAACGCACGCGCAATGCCCTGCTTGCGCTTGCCCCAGAAACCAAACGAGGTAGCCATCATGCAAACGCTGTATAAACCTTTACCGATTGATGCGGGCTATATTTTTTTGGGTGTGTTGGTGGCGTTGTGCGTGGCGCATGGGGTGGGCAATTGGTTGAAAAATCGCCACCCGCAAAGTGATGCGGTGAATAATTTAAATGCGCGGATACGCTCGTGGTGGTTGATTGTGATTATGCTGCTGTGTGCGTTTTGGTTTGACCGCATTGGCACGATTATTTTGTTTTTTGGGGTGTCCTTTGCTGCGCTGCGCGAGTTTATGACGCTGATTTATCGGCGACGTGGCGACCATGACGCGATTGTGGTGTGTTTTTATTTGCTCTTGCCGATTCAATATTATTTGGTGATGACGGATTGGTATGGCATGTTCAGCGTGTTTATTCCTGTGTATGCGTTTTTGATTTTGCCGATTATCACGGCGTTTAGCGGCGACACGAAGGAAATTTTTGAGCGCACGGCGAAAATTCAATGGGGCGCGATGGTTACGCTGTATTGCTTGTCGCATGTGCCGATGATAATGAATTTGCAAATTAAGGGTTTTGAAGACCGCAATTTGTTGCTGCTGATGTTTTTTGTGTTGGTGGTGCAGATGTCTGATGTGTTGCAATTTATTTTTGGCAAACTGTTTGGTAAGAAAAAAATCATGCCAGCCTTGTCGCCCAATAAAACGGTGGTGGGCATGGTGTGTGGCATTGGGGCGGCGACTGTGTTGGCGGGGTGTTTGTATTGGCTGACGCCGTTTACGCCGTTTCAGGCTGCCTTGATTGGTTTGCTGATTTGCACGATGGGTTTTTTTGGCGGTTTGGTGATGTCGGGCATTAAGCGCAGCTATGGTGTGAAAGATTGGGGCAAGATGTTGGACGGGCATGGTGGTATGTTGGATAGGGTGGACAGTGTGTGTTTTGCTGCGCCGATTTTCTTTCATATTGTGCGGTATTATTGGGGGTAAGGGGTGTCTTGTTCAGGCAGCCTGAAACCTTTATTCCCAATATAAACAAGGAATAAGAATATGCTCACCGATAAGCAAAAACAACAAATCCACGATTTCGCCGTTGCCGAAATCACCGAAGCGATGGCGGATATTCGCCACAAAACGGGCGATGAGAAAATTTACGCCTTTGCTTTGGGCTTGGTGGAATATCCCTGTGGCTTTTTCTGCGCGGCAAACACGGTGGACGCACTCGCGCAGTCGTTGGAAGAAGACGATGACGCGGAAACGGAAGACACGCTTTGGTTTTGGTATCCGAGCGAGTGGAAATACGATGGTAATTTTGCCGACAATCGTGTTCACCAAACCATCACCGCCATCAGTCGCCGCATTGAAGACGATGACCAAATCCGCTACACGCAATTGCGCCACGATTATCAAGATTGCCTGATTGCCGCGTTGAAAACCTGCGATGAACGCGGCGTGTTTGGCAAGGAGCGCGCTCGCGGCGAGCTGGTGTTGTATGTGCATTATGTGGATATTTTTGATGAAGAGGTGGACGACCAATCTTCGGCGATACTCAATTCGGCGGCGTTGCACCAAGCATTTGTGCAGCGTTGGGACGAAGACATTTCAGGCAGCCTCACGGCAACGGTTCGCGCTTGGGTAGATGATTTGTATGAAGTGTATGACGATGAAGAGGGTGGGGCGTAATGTTTAGGCAGCCTGAAAATCAAATTCAGGCTGCCTGATTTACCTAGATTACTCATGGCGGAAATCAAATTGTTGGCGGCGGAAATGGAGTTGGTAAGGAAAGCGTGTTCGTTTGCGCTTACAGAACGAGAGCTTGCGCTTGCAGCTTTGGGGAGGGTTAAGCCAAAAGCGGTAGCAGTTAAAGCTGCATCTTTCACAATAATTTTGCTTTTCAGGCTGCTGCCGTTCATGCCTGTGATTTCCCAATCTGTGCCAATTAATTTTAATTGCCATTTTTGGTCGGCAGCCTGAAAAACGCCATTGCCTTTGTTTACCCATTTGGCTTTACTGATGTCCACATTGGCAATCAAAATTTTACCTTGATTATCTTTAGTCGTGAATGGTATCAGTATCGTTAGAATTGGTAATATCATTAGCAATTAAGTGATAGGTGTCATTACCTACACCACCTTTCAGTAAATCACTACCTCTACCACCATATAAATGGTCATCTCCTTGATTACCACCTAAAATATCATCGCCTGCATGACCATGTAGGGTATCTACATCATCTCCACCAATGATAATGTCTTTACCTGTATTTCCTTTGATGATGTCTTTACCTTTACCACCATATAAAACATCAAAATCTTTTTTAGTTTGAGCTATTATTGGCAATATCTGTATCATTATATTGAAGAGATTGTTTCAAAGTAGATACATAATCAAAGTTAATATTCATAATATACTCCTAAAAAGATTAGTGGTTTAAAATGTAGGCATACTGTATTAATTCAATAGTATTGGGAAAAGTACTATTTGACAAATTAAATGGGGACAATGGCAGGGTTTCCATATATAAAATAGGGTAATTAGGTAATTTTTTGGGATTTATCCAATAATATCGTGTATTGGGTTGGTAAATATTTTGTTTTGGTAGTTTAGCTTGGAGTTCAGACCGTTCTTTTTCATTTTCTATAAAACTAGTCAAAAAACCATCTTCATTAATTTCTTCTAAAGATAGTTGCTTGATGAACGGTGGGGGTAAGATGTTGGGATATTGCCCTTTATCTAAAGAACCGCCAAATGACAAATTTACTTGTTTAAACTTTGGGCTGGTATAAACATGTAAAGAAGCAAATTTTTCCACCTTCCCATTTATTTCTTTAATATTGCTTGTTCTGTAAATATATAAAGTATTTTTTTCATTAAAAATTTCATTTTCTAATTGTTTATTCAATTCCACCTCTTCTTTCATAGAATCAATAACTGGAATACCCCAAATTTGAATGAGCATTTCTTGTGGCATTTCAAACAAACATTGGCTGTCTAAATTGTCATACATTTGCTTCAGTAAATCATCAATATCCACCACCTTATGCAGATTTTTGCAGGCAGCCTGAACCCTTTGGGCTGGGCTGGGCGATGAAGCCATTTTGGTTTGTGTGATACTTGGCTGACACGCCGCCGCCAACAATATTGTCAGGCAGCCTGAAAGCCATTTTCTTGCTATTTTCATTTTTTTATTTTCCATTTATTGCTTAATTTTGCAATTAATTATTCTATTAATAAAAATAATTGTCAATAAAATTTACAATAAGATCGATGCAAAAAACATAGCTCCCAGTCTCCCTATTCGGCAGCCCCACAAATCCTGTTACAATCGCCCTATTTCAAACCATTCTCATATTTCCATTCACTTGCGCCATGACCGACCAAGCCACCACTTTACCCGACAATACCCCCAACACGCCCCCACAGCCACCGCGCCGCACACGCCATTGGTTGCGCCGCATGGTGTCATTTTTGGTGCTGCTGCTGACGGTGGTGGTGGGCGCGGTGGTGGCGGCGGCGATTTGGTTGTTTGGCAGCGAAGACGGTTTGCGCTACGCCATCAGGCTGCCTGAAAAACTGCCAATTGGCGTCAATGTGCAAGCAAAATCGGTAAATGGCACGATTTGGCACGGATTTTCGGCGAACGAGATTAGCGTGGACATGGAAAGCGCGCATATCCAAGCCAGCCATTTGCATTTCAAATGGCAGCCGCAAGATTTGCTGAAAGAGCATTTGCATATCAATCAGTTACACATTGGCGATGTGCATATTGACAACAAACCCACCCCACCCAAACCCAAAGCTGAACCACCCAAATTACCCGAAAGCATTTCCTTGCCGCTCACCGCCAGTTTGGACAGCCTGCAAGTGGGCAAAATCACGCAGGGTAAACAGAAAACGGTGTTGTTGCACCGCGTTCAGGCTGCCTATCGTTATGACCACAAACATCATATTCTCAATATTCAATCGCTGAAAACCGACTGGAGCGATAGTCAAGGCAGCCTGCAATTGAACACGGTGTTGCCCTATGCTGTGTTGGGTAAACTCACTTCGCAAGGCGAATTGGACGGCATTGCGGTGGACAATTTGCTGCAACTTTCAGGCAGCCTGAAAGACATTGCGCTGAAAACCAATATCAAAGGCTTGGGGATTTCGCTGGACGGCGACACCAGTTTCCACCCTTTTGCGCCGAATATCCGTGATTATATTGGGCATATTCAATTGAAAGGCGAAGGGATTAATCCACGCGCATTTTTGCAATCTTTGCCGCAAGCCAAATTGACTTTTCAGGCGAATGTGTTACCCGAATTGGGCGATGTGATTGGTTTAACAGGAAAAATTAATTTACAAAACCATCAGCCACTCACCGCCGATAAAAACGGTATTCCCGTGCGCCAATTGTCGGGCGATTTTCGTGTGAACGAGAGTGGCGCGGTGGAAATTGCCCGTTTACAAGCGAATTTGATGGAACGTGGCGAAGTGAATGTGTCGGGCGGCATTTACGCGCAGAAAAAAACGCTCAATCTTCAGGCTGCCATCAAAAATTTGACCAGCGCAGATATTGTCAATACGCATTTTCACGGCACATTCAATGGCAAACTCATGGCAACAGGTTCGTTTGTGCGCCCAAAAGTGGCGTTTGATGTGAACACGGGACGCGCCGATGTGCAGGGTGCTTTGTCGCTGATTAGCGATGAGCAAAATGGGCAGCGCACTTTATTATTGGAAAACGGCACAATCCGCCCGCAAAACGGCGGCGTGGCGAATGTGGCGGCGCGGTTTGAATTGTTTAAAAATCAAAATGTGATGGCAAATGTAAACAGTCAATCGCTTGATTTATCTAAACTTTATCCTGATTTGCCCAGCAGCAACATCAATGGCGACATTAAGCTGCAAGGCGAAGTGGCACGAAACGCTTACCACGCCGAATTGCATTTTCGCCCATCGCATTTTTCGGGGGCGAATTTGTCGGGAAATGGCTATGTTTCCTATGAAAACAATCACTTGAGTAAAGCCAATTTGTCGGTGAAATTGGGCAATAATATTGTGCAAACACAGGGCAGTTTTGGCAGAAAAAACGATGTGTTAAAAGTGAATGTGAATGCGCCTAGTTTGGCACAATTGGGTTTTGGAATCAAAGGTTTGGCGAATATTTCAGGCAGCCTGAAAAATACGGAAGACAGTTGGACAAAAATTGAAGCGGATTTGGCAGGTCAAGCGCGTGAGTTTACCATTCCCAATGTGGTCGTGATTAAAACTCTTGATTTTAAAGCCAAAGGTTCGCCTGAGTTTACCGCGCCTTTGGTGTTGGCTGTAGATGGCAAGGGCATAGTGTCGGGTGGTACGGCGATTGACAATGTGCAATTGGCGTTGAATGGCAGCGTGCGCGACCACGTTTTGCAGGGCGCAGGCAGCCTGAAATTGGACGGCAAGCCTTTTGTGTTAAAACTGGCGGCAAAAGGCGGATTATCTGAACAAAATCAATGGATAGGCACAGTCAATACTTTGGATTTGGCGGGGGCGTTGGATTTGCGTTTGCAAAATACGCTGAATTTGGAAGCAGGCGCGGAGCGGGTGGTATTGAGCGCGGCGCGTTGGCAGGCATTGGGGGGCAGCCTGAATTTGCAACAATTTGTGTGGGACAAGAAAAATGGGCTTACCACCAAAGGCAGAGCGGAAAATGTGCATTTGGTTCAATTACATAATTTCTACACGCCGCCGATTGAGCATGATTTGGTGGTGGCGAGCGAGTGGGATTTGAGCTACAGCAATGCACCGCGTGGTTATTTGAATTTGCGCCAATTGGGCGGCGATATGATTTTGCCGACCGCGCGTAAACCCAAGTTGGAATTGAATAATTTTGTTTTGCAAACGCGTTTGGCGGAAAAAGGGATTTTGAATCAGTTTAGCGGCGACACGCGTTATGGCAAGGCGAGCGGCGATTTCAATATTTTGCGCGGTTTTGGCGATGGCGATTTGCTGGCTGCGCCTGTGGGCGGCACGCTGCGTTTGGACGTGGCAGAGTTGAATAATTTGAAAAATATTTTGCCAACAGGTCAAACGGTTAGGGGGCGGATTGCGGCGGCGGCGGCGGTGTCGGGCGTGTTGTCTGCGCCGAAATTGGTGGGGACGATTAATGGCGAAAATTTGTATTATCGCAACCAAAGCGCGGGCATTGTGCTGAAAGATGGCAGCCTGAAATCGCGTTTGCAAGACCGCGTGTGGACGGTGGATTCCTTGCAATTTAGGCGCGGCGGCACGGCGACTTTAACGGGTACGGCGGATTATTCAGGCAGCCTGCCGATTGTGAATGCGGAGGTGGTGTTTGACAAATATCAGGCATTGAATCAGGCAACGCGTGATTTGACCATTAGCGGCAAAACGCAATTATTCTATAATGAACAAGGCTTTACCCTAAATGGCAAACTGATTACCGATGAAGGCAAATTTGGTTTCCAAGAAAGCAGCGCACCCACGCTAGACGATGATGTGGTGGTCTTGGGCGAAACGCAGCCTGAAAAATCGGCAAGCACGCCATTTAATATGAATTTGGTATTTGATTTAAATGATAAATTTCAATTTAGTGGCGAAGGTTTGCGCGTTTTATTGGGTGGACAATTAACGCTGACAACGCGTCCGCAACAAGACGTTACGGGCGTGGGCAGCATTCATGTGGTACGTGGTCGCTACAAGGCGTATGGGCAGGATTTGGTGATTTCCAAAGGACTGATTTCCTTTGTTGGACCTTTGAGTCAGCCGAATTTGAATATTCGTGCCGAAAGGCGTGGTTCACCTGTCGGAGCGGGGGTGGAAGTGTTGGGCAATTTAAATTCGCCGCGCATTACTTTGGTGGCAAACGAGCCGATGAGCGAAAAAGACAAATTGTCATGGCTGATTTTAAATCGCCCCAGTAGCGGCAGCAGCACCGACAACGCGGCGTTGGCAACGGCAGCAAGCGCGTTTTTGGCAGGCAGCCTGAACGATAAAGTGGGTTTGGTGGACGATTTTGGTTTGTCCAGTTCGCAAACGCGTAACGCGCAAACGGGCGAAATGAACCCCGCCCAGCAAGTGATTACTTTTGGCAAACAATTGAATCGTGATTTGTATTTTGGTTACGAAGCAGGTTTGCAAACGGCGAGCCAATCGGCGAAACTGGTGTATCAGTTGAGCAAATCATTTCAGGCGATTGCGCGGCTGGGGACGGAATCTTCGGGCGTAGAAGTGAAATACATCAAGCGATTTGATGGTGATGATTTTGACTGGTTTGGGCGCGATAAATCATTCCACAAGCCCAAAAATCAAGCTGAATAATGCCATGATGGGATTTTCAGGCTGCCTGAATTCCCATTTGGCACAGAAATGGCTTATACTTACTTGTTACACTATTTTTTATTTGATTAAGGACACGCCATGCAACAATTTGAAATCAACAATTACATCAAAAAACAATTGGGCGAATATCTGGACGCCAAACAATGCGACCTGAAAACCGCCATGGACGATGAAACCATGAACCATGAAATCGCCGCGATTTTGCACAAAGGTTTCCCGACTATGGTGCAGAAATTTTATTCGCTGAAAAAATTTGAAGTATTTTTATGGGAAAAACGCGAATTTTTGTACACCCATATTCAGGCGCGTTTGGACGCATTGAGCCAACCCAAGAAATAATCCAACAATTATTTGGCTAAATAACATTCAGGCAGCCTGAAAAAGGATTCCCCCTTTTCAGGCTGCCTGAATTTTTTAAATCAACAATTACGCGCCATACACAGGACGTTTGTCGCACAAGGCTTTGGCTTTTTCTGCCACTTGCGCCAACACGGTTTCATCGTTGGGGTTTTCCAACACGTCTGCCACCAAATTTGCCAATTCACGCGCATCGGCTTCATCAAAACCGCGCGAAGTAATCGCAGACGCACCCACGCGAATGCCACTGGTTACAAACGGTTTTTCAGGGTCGTTGGGAATGGCGTTTTTGTTGATGGTAATGTGTGCTTTGCCCAAAGCCTCTTCTGCCGCCTTGCCCGTGATGTTTTTCGGGCGCAAATCCACCAAGAAAACATGGCTTTCTGTGCGACCAGACACAATGCGCAAACCGCGTTTCACCAATTCTTCTGCCATGGCAGCTGCGTTGATTTTCACTTGTTTGGCGTATTGTTTGAATTCAGGTTCAAGGGCTTCTTTGAATGCCACCGCTTTTGCCGCAATCACGTGCATGAGTGGACCACCTTGCAAACTTGGGAAAATGGTTGAATTCAAAATCTTTTCATGCGTATTGTCGCGGCACAAAATCACGCCACCGCGAGGACCACGCAACGTTTTGTGTGTGGTGGTGGTTACAAAATCGGCAAATGGCACAGGATTGGGGTATTCGCCACCTGCCACCAAACCCGCATAATGCGCCATGTCCACAAACAAATACGCGCCCACTTTGTCGGCAATTTCGCGGAATTTCGCCCAATCAATTTGCAAGGCATAGGCAGACGCGCCTGCCACAATCATTTTCGGCTTGTGTTCCAAAGCCAAACGCTCCACTTCGGCATAGTTCAGCACTTCGTTTTCGTCCAAACCGTAAGTGATGGCGTTGTACAATTTGCCTGAAATGTTCACGCTGGCACCGTGTGTCAAGTGTCCGCCATGCGCCAAGCTCATGCCCAAAATCGTATCGCCAGGTTTCAACACGGCTGCGTACACCGCTTGGTTGGCTTGGCTGCCTGAATGCGGTTGCACGTTGGCGTATTCTGCGCCAAACAGTTTTTTCACGCGGTCAATCGCCAGTTGTTCTGCCACATCAACGTGTTCACAGCCGCCATAATAGCGTTTGCTGGGGTAGCCTTCGGCATATTTGTTGGTCAGTTGGCTGCCTTGTGCTTCCATCACGGCACAGCTCACATAGTTTTCAGACGCAATCAGCTCAATGTGGTCTTGCTGGCGTTGTACTTCGGCAGCAATCGCGGCGGCTAATTCGGGGTCGTATTTTTCAATGGTAACGCTTTTTGAGAACATAATTTGTCCTTATAAACAGGTTGATGGGAATGAGGCGGATTGTAGCATAATTTATTTTTCAGGCTGCCTTTTTGTGTGCGACAAAATGAAGAGTAGGGTAAAATTCGTGATTGAAAAATTATCGGCTACTGAAAGGCAGCCTGAAAATGTGGCTTGAATGGCTAATCGTGGGGTGGGCAGCGTGGTACGCGGCGCAACGCGTGTAGCAACAAAATGGGCATATTCAGGCTGCTCTTTCTCCCCCTAAAAATGTTGCCGCATGGCAACAGGCAGCCTGAAAATAGAATTATTTGATGTAAAATAATTTTTTTATCTTGTTGAAAATAAAATTTTATTTTATGATATAGACTTGTTCAACTAATATAATGGGTTTTCACAATGAATACGAAATTGTTGGTTGTATTGGCAGTAACAGGCGCATTGGCAGCCTGCGGTGGTGGCGAAAAACGCAAAAATAAACAAAGCGTTGAGGAAAAAATCACCGCCAGTGGCTATGTCTGCAAAGCGGTAGGCGATGACGAAATTGCCGCTCAATTCACGCGTTGGAATGAAGCCTTGAAAACTGGTGATGCGAAAGCCGTAGCCAACTTGTACGCTTTGGATTCTGTGTTGTTGCCAACCGTTTCCGATAAAGTGCGCTACACGCCAGCCGAAAAAGAAGATTATTTCAAACACTTCTTGGAGAAAAAACCCGTTGGCGAAATCAATGAACGCGCCATTCAAATCGGCTGTAACTGGGCTTTGGACGCAGGTATTTACACATTTACCTACCAAAAAACAGGCGAAAAAATTACAGGTCGCTACAGCTACACTTATCGCTGGGACGGCAAACAATGGCAAATCAGCAGCCATCACTCTTCATTAATGCCTGAACCATTGATGAAAGCCGCCGCAGCCGCTAAAGCCGCACCTGCACCACAACCCGCACCGCAAGCCGTGCCACACGCTGAACCTGCACACGCTGCCCCAGCACCGCAGCCTGCACCACAAGCAGCTCCTGCACCTGTTGCGCCACAAGCCGCACCGCAAACTTCAGCACATTAATTGGATAATCAAAAGGCAGCCTGAAAAACAATGGATTGGTTTTTCAGGCTGCCTTTTTTTGTTAATTTGGATGATAGTGGATTAAATTTAAATTGAATTCACTATAAAACAAATATCAAGGGTTCACAGGGCGACACGCCACCATATAATTCACCGATACATCATCGCCCAAAAAATAATGCCGCGACAATGGTTTATAACCCATACCACGCGTGTCCACCAAATCCAGTCCAGCCGCCCGACACATACGCGCCAATTCCGCAGGCGTGATGAATTTGCCCCAATCATGCGTGCCTTTTGGTACCAAATTCAACACATATTCCGCCCCAAAAATCGCGTGAACATACGATTTGGCATTGCGATTGAGCGTGGAAAAAAACACCCAACCATCAGGTTTCGCCAATTTCGCACAGGCACGAATCACCGAAGCAGGGTCGGGGACGTGTTCCAGCATTTCCATGCATGTTACCACATCAAATGAATGAGGCATTTCTGCCGCCAAATCTTCCACGCTCACGCAGCGATAGGCAAGGTTTTCAACATCTTGTGCTTGCGCGTGCGCTGTAGCCGCCGCCAAAGAACGCTCCGCCATGTCCACGCCCAAAACCTGCGCCGCCCCCAACACCGCCATGCTTTCCGCCAAAATGCCGCCACCACAGCCCACATCTACAATATTTTTACCTAATAAATCAGCATGTTGGTGAATATAACCCAAACGCAAAGGGTTAATGTCGTGGAGTGGCTTAAATTCGCCCGATTTGTCCCACCATTTATCGGCGAGTTTGCTGAATTTTTCAATTTCGGCGGAATCTACGTTTTGGTTTTGAGTGGGTTCAGTCATGATGATTTTTCCAATTAAATAAATAGGTTATCTTGATTTCAGGCTGCCTGAAAATAATCAAAATGAATATGAAAAAAGCCCGAACATTTTGTTCAGGCTTTTCAAAATTTGGTGGGTCGTGAGCGATTCGAACGCTCGACCAACGGATTAAAAGTCCGCTGCTCTACCGACTGAGCTAACGACCCAATAAAGATTTGAATTATATAAACCTAATCTTTATTCGTCAAGCTGATTTTCAAACTATTTCAATAAAACCCTATTTTTGTTGCTTATTTTCCAATGCAAAACCGCGAAAAAATCACGCCCAACAAATCATCAGCCGTAAATTCGCCCGTGATTTCATTGCACGCCACCTGCGCCAAACGCAAATGTTCCGCCAACAATTCAATTTGATGGTTGCCGCAAGCTGCCGCGTTGTCCAGTTCGGTTTGCGCGGTTTGCAACGCGTGAATGTGCCGCGTGCGCGCCAAAAACAAGCCTTCGCTTTCGCCTTGCCAGCCAACTTGTTGTAATAATTCATGTTTCAACAAATCCAAACCTGCGCCTGTTTTGGCGGACAGCTTGATGATGGTGCTTGCGCCCGTTTCGTTTTTCAGGCTGCCTGAACGATTTTCCACGCTTGGATTGTCATTTTTCAAATCAATTTTATTATGAATTTCAATGCATTTCAGGTTTTCAGGCAGCCTGAACAGGATTTCGCGCGTGGTGTCGTTCAAGCCCTCGTTTGGGTCTATCAAAATCAGGGCGACATCGGCATTTTGCACCGCCTTTTCGCTGCGCTGTATGCCGATTTGTTCCACAATATCATCGGTTTGGCGCAATCCAGCCGTGTCGGTAATGTGAATGGGCACGCCGTCCAGCGTGATGTATTCGCGCACCGTGTCGCGAGTCGTGCCTGCGATGTCGGTTACAATCGCCACATCATCGCCCGCCAAAGCATTGAGTAAACTGGATTTTCCGACATTGGGCGCGCCCACCAGCACCACATTCATGCCTTCGCGCAAAATCGCGCCTTGTTGGGCGTGGGCGAAAATGTTTGCCAACTGGGTTTGCAGGCTGGCTAATTTGCCTTTTGCGTCAGCCGCTTGCAGAAAATCAATGTCTTCTTCGGGAAAATCCAGCGTGGCTTCCACCAGCATACGCAAGGTAATCAAATCGTCCACAAGCGCATGAATTTGTTGAGAAAAAACGCCTTTGAGCGAACGCATTGCCATACGCGCTGCGGCTTGGCTGGACGCGTCAATCAAATCCGCCACGCTTTCGGCTTGCGCCAAGTCCATCTTATTGTTGAGAAAAGCGCGTTTGGAAAATTCGCCAGCCTCTGCCAAGCGTGCGCCCAATTCCACGCAACGCGCCAACAGCATTTGCAAGACGATTTGTCCGCCATGTCCTTGTAATTCAATGACATCTTCGCCTGTGAAACTAGCTGGCGAGGCAAAATACAGCAGCAAACCATTGTCAATCGCGCTGCCGTCTGCGGCGAGAAAGTCGGTGTAGAGTGCGGTGCGCGGTTTGGGCGTTTTGCCGCCCGAAATGGCTTGGGCGAAAGGCAGTAAGTCTTTGCCCGATATGCGGATTATGCCCACGCCGCCGCGTCCGTTGGCGGTGGCGATGGCGGCGATGGTGGGGGAATGTGGGTGGTTCATTGCAGGCTGCCTGAAAAATTTGAAGATGGTGAATTATAGCATTCAGGCAGCCTGAAACTGGTTTTCAGGCTGCCTGAATGCTATAATTTTCCTTTTTTGCCTTTGGTAAATATTCAAAATGTCTAATCCAAACAATCTTTTAGAACGCTTGTTCAAATTATCCGAACACGGTACCAATGTTCGCACCGAAATCGTGGCGGGTTTCACCACTTTTTTAACCATGTGCTACATTATTATTGTCAATCCGTCTATTTTGTCCATCACGGGCATGGATTTTGGCGCGGTGTTTGTGGCGACTTGCATTTCGGCGGCGATTGGCTGCTTTATTATGGGCGCGTTTGCCAATTATCCGATTGCGCTTGCCCCTGGTATGGGCTTGAACGCGTATTTTACATTCAGCGTGGTGCAGGGCATGGGGGTGAGCTGGCAAATTGCGTTGGCGGCGGTGTTTGTGTCGGGGATTATTTTTGTTTTATTTAGCTTTTTTAAAATTCGGGAAATGCTGGTAAACGCCTTGCCCATGAGTTTGAAAATGGCGATTGCGGCAGGGATAGGCTTGTTTTTGGCATTGATTGCTTTGAAAAATGCGGGGATTGTGATTGCCAGCGAAGCCACTTTGTTGAAAATGAATAATTTATATGAAATCAAAGACGGCGTGAAAGTACCGAATATGCCCGTATTGCTGGCTTTGGGTGGTTTCTTTTTAACGATTGCTTTGGATTATTTCCGTGTGCGCGGCGCGATTATCATCAGTATTTTTGTGATTACCGCGATTGCAGCGGCTTTGGGTTTGACGCAATTTGAGGGCGTGGTGTCTGCCGTGCCATCGCTTGCACCGACTTTTATGCAAATGGATTTTAATGGGCTGTTTAATGGCAGCATGATTGCGGTGGTGTTTGTATTTTTCTTGGTGGACTTGTTTGACAGTACGGGAACGCTGGTCGGCGTGTCGCACCGCGCAGGTTTATTGGACAAAAATGGACATTTGCCGCGTTTGAAACGCGCTTTGTTTGCCGACAGCACGGCGATTATTGCGGGCGGCGCGTTGGGGACTTCTTCAATTACGCCGTACATTGAGAGTGCTTCGGGCGTGGCGGCGGGTGGGCGCACGGGTTTGACGGCGGTAACGGTGGGTGTGTTGATGTTGGCGTGTTTGTGGTTTTCGCCATTGGCAAAAGCCGTGCCTGCGTTTGCGACTGCGCCCGCTTTGTTATACATTGGCGTGCAAATGATGCGTTCTGCCACCGAAATTGATTGGGACGATATGACCGAAGCCGCGCCTGCATTTATGACGATTGCGTTTATGCCGTTTACTTATTCCATTGCCGATGGGATTGCTTTGGGTTTTATCAGCTATGCGGCGATTAAATTGTGCTGCAAACGCCATCGTGAAGTGCCTGTGATGGTGTGGATTGTGGCGGTGTGCTGGTTGGCGAAATTTTGGTTTTTGGGGGCGTGAAGATTGTTCAGGCTGCTTTTGGGTACACGATAAAATAAATGTAGGGTGTAAATTATATGATTGATTTATATGGAAATATTTTCAATTTTGCTACGTGGCAGCCTGAAAATCCCCAATCATCTCCAACAATTCTTCCCCATATTCCGCGATTTTCTCATCATCAAAACCATGAATCTCGCGCAAATCGTCCAGCGTTTTGGGTAATTTATTCGCCAGCTAACAAGGTCGGCTATCTGAGCCAGCATCTATAAGTCCCAGAACTGAAAAAGCATTACAGCGTTGCCAACGCTCTTATGTACTATTCGTACATGGCGGGCGTTGTCGCCTTGTACTGCATTTTCATTTCTACGACTATACTCAAAAAGGCATTTTTTTCTTTTGATACAATAAATTAAGCAATCATCCATCATTTGAAATCTCGTGAATATCGGCTCGGAGAACCGACCTACGCTTGCTGAAAAGCAATTTATTGATGTGCCATTTTATTCCATTTCAACAACGCCACCCAATATTGCCGATTGGCATTGCACGCGGTTTCATTTTCCACTTCACAAACACCTTGCGCGTTATCGGGAAACACGATGAATTGCTTGTCGTCCAACGGCATTTTGCGCAACATCACCGTATCGGCAACATTGCCGCCAATCAAATGCACTTCACGCTCGTACACGTCCACCACCACATCGCAATGGGTGGGCAGAAAGCCTTGTTGCTGCTGCAAAAAATCTTTCAATGCCACATGATTTTTCACATCTTCGCTGCGGCTGTAACACAGCAAATCGCCCACTTCGGGTCGGGTTTGTATGGGCGGCAACAGTTGATAATGCCCCTGCTGCTGGGCGGCAGCGCGAATGTAGGTAATGTGCGCTGGGGCAAAAGCAAAATCTTTTACCCCCGCTTGCGTCATCACATGGGAAATAAAGGCGGCTGACCAAGGTTTGTCTAACAACAAACTGCGGCAATGATGAATATGCCGTTCTTGCGATTGAAAACAAGATGATAAATTGTCTATCGTATCCATATTTGGCGTTGCCCAATACAGCGCAACCCGTTGCCAAGCGGTTTGACCATTGCCCAATTTGGCATGGGTCGCCTCGCTGACACCGCGTTTCACAATATGCCCCTGTTGATTGATAAAGGGGCGATGCCACAATTCATGTTCCCATTTGGCAACCCATGCAATTTTTTGATTCAGCGAAAGATTTTCGGGAACGGGGATATTTTCCTGTTGCTGAATATAGGCGGTATGCTGCGAAATTTGGCAAGCGTTGAGTGAAAGCAGCGCAATCAAAATCAGCGCGTAAAATTTGAATGGATTGGGTAACATGGTGTTGAGATTGTGTGTTGATTTAATTGGAGAAATGTTTTCAGGCAGCCTGAAAACTTGTGTAGGGTGCGCCGTGCGCACCCTACTTCATTACCAAAGTTCGCTCAAACGATTGGGGTGCTTGATGAGCATCTCACTAAATTGCTCTGCTTGCTTAAACTGCGCTTTGGTAAGCTTTTCACCATTGCAATACAAGTCAAGGTGTCCTTTATTGACATCGCCATATAAATGATTGTTATATAAAGCCAATGTACAAGCCGTTAGTGGATTGGTTTTGACACCATAAACGGTAGCGTTTTCCTCCATACCATAAATTACGGTTAAATCAGACAGCGCCATATAATTTTGTAATGTAGCGGCTTGCTGCAATTTTCCGATGATTTTTAGATAATCAACAGGTGTCTGCTTTTCCAATAATTTAATTTCATCCATGATTTTTTGTGTACCATTAGGCGCAAATTCATCTGCGGTTTCTTGACTGCTCATACCATCTGCTGCCATATCAGCCAAAATATTTTGGGCAACCTCATGTCCATTATCGGCAGCCTTTTTCATCCAATGATAGAAATCACTTTCTTTGATGCGGGTAGGGTCAGCCGTTTCAAATAGCGATTGAGCCAAGAAATATTGTGCATCCACATCGCCTTTTTCAGCTTGAGCCAACAGATTTTTTTGTTCAACCGTGTAGTTTAAATGCGTATGAGCAGGACTGCTGGCAGTCATATTTTGTATGTCAGCAGTTGTTTCTGCGGAACAAGCGGATAATGCCAAAAGAAGTAATAGAATATGATTTTTCATGTATTTATCTATTTTAATTTAACAAAATACCATTTCAGGCAGCCTGAATTGCCGTCCGCTAGGACTTTCAGGCTGCCTGAACTGTTTTATTCTTCCGATTGATTTTTGCCAGCAGGCGGTTCAAGCTGTTCTTTCCAGCCGCATTCTTTCTGCGGACACACACGCTCCACGCCCCAACGCTTGGTTACTTTCCGCATGGTAATTGCCCAGCCGCATTGTGGACACGGCTCGTTGAGCGGCAAATGATTGACCGCATATTTGCAATCGGGGTAGCTGTCGCAACTGTAAAACGTTGTGCCAAAACGCGATTTGCGTTCCACCAAATGCCCTTTACCGCATTGTGGGCAGGGGACGCCTGTGGTTTTCGGTTTTTCCAAAGGCTCAACGTGTTTGCATTTCGGATAATTCGCGCAACCGATGAATTTGCTGCCTGAACGCGCCGTTTTGTACACCAACTGACCGCCACATTTGGGGCAACTTCTGCCTTCCAATTCAGCTTGTTGCGCGGCTTCTTGGGCAACGCGCTCGGCGGCTTGTTCGGCGGTTTCGTTCACATTGCGCGTGTAGCCGCATTCGGGGTAGCCCGCGCACGCCACAAAACGCCCTGCGCGTCCGAATTTGATTTGCAATTTGTGTTTGCCGCATTGTGGGCAGGTTTCGTCCAATTCTTGCGTGGTGAATTTGGCGCGTTCAATGCCTTCTTTTTCAACAACTTGCTTGTGGAAACCTTTCCAGAATTTTTCCATCACAGGAATCCAAGCGCGGCTGCCGTTGGCGATTTCATCAAGCTGGTCTTCCAATTTTGCCGTGAAATCGTAGTCCACATATTGCTCAAAATGTTCGGTCAAAAATTTGTTCACAATGTCGCCCGTGTCGGTGGGTTGGAAACGGCGTTGTTCCACCGTAACGTATTCGCGGTCTTTTAAAGTCTTGATGATACTGGCATAAGTGGACGGACGACCAATGCCAAATTCTTCCAAAGCCTTAACCAAAGTCGCCTCGTTAAAACGCGGTGGCGGCTGGGTAAAATGCTGTTCGCCATACAATTTATCCACAGGCAGCACATCGCCCACCGCCATTTCAGGCAGCTTTTTGCTTTCTTCGGCTTCATCGTCTTCGTCTGCGCCTTCTTGATACACGCTCAAAAAGCCAGCAAAAACCAACACTTGTCCAGTCGCGCGGAACACGCCATCGCCCACGTTAATGTCCACCGTTGTTGCGTCAAATTTCGCGTCCACCATTTGACACGCCACCGTGCGCTGCCAAATCATTTGGTACAACTTGAATTGGTCGGGCGACAAAAACGGTTTCACGCTTTCAGGCGAACGGTACACCGAAGTCGGGCGCACCGCCTCGTGTGCCTCTTGCGCGTTTTTGGACTTGGTTTTGTAGATTTTGGGCGAAGATGGCAGAAAATCTGCGCCAATTTTGTTGTCAATATAATGGCGGATTTCGGTCAGCGCGTCTTGCGACAGGGTTACGCTGTCGGTACGCATATAGGTAATCAAGCCGACTGCGCCTTGTCCCACGTCTATGCCTTCAAAAAGCTGTTGGGCGGTGCGCATGGTGCGGTCGGTGGTAAAGCCGAGTTTGCGTACCGCGTCTTGCTGCATGGTGGACGTGGTGTAGGGCGCGGCAGGTTTGCGTGTGGCTTTTTTCTTAACCACATCAGACACTTGTGCTGTTTTGCCTTGCAAGGCAGACAACACGGCAGCCTGCGCGTTTTCATCGGGCAGCGAAAACTGTTCCAATTTATTGCCCTGCCATTGAATCAGTTTGGCGGAAAATTTGGTGCGCCCTTTGTGGCTGTCCATGTGGACTGTCCAATATTCTTGCGTTTCAAAGGCGCGGATTTCGTTTTCGCGTTCGCAAATCAGGCGAAGAGCAGGGCTTTGCACGCGCCCAGCCGACAAGCCGTAGCGGATTTTTTTCCACAAAAGCGGCGACAAATTGAAACCCACCAAATAATCCAAAGCACGGCGGGCTTGTTGCGCGTCAATCAAATTCACGTCCAAGCCGCGCGGATTTTGTAAGGCTGCCTGAACGCCTTTTGGCGTAACTTCATGAAAAACAACACGTTGGATTTTTTCGCCCACGTTTTTCATGCCGCGTTTGGATTTCAAGATTTCATAAATGTGCCATGAAATCGCTTCGCCTTCGCGGTCGGGGTCGGTTGCCAGATAAATGGTGTCGGCTTCTTTGGCGGCGGCTACGATGGCATCAACGTGCTTGCTGTTTTTGCTGATGATTTGGTATTTCATGGCAAAATTGTCATCGGGATTGACCGCGCCATCTTTGGGAATCAGGTCGCGGACGTGTCCGAATGAGGCAAGTACTTCAAAATCACCGCCCAAGTATTTTTTTACAGACTTGATTTTGTTGGGGGATTCTACAATTAATAGGTTTTTGGACATGGTTTTTTGTTCTTTATTTTGTTAAATTAAAATGGTGTGGTGGATTTTCAGGCTGCCTTAAAATGACAACATGACCATATTTGCACAAATTTGATTGTCGGCACTTTCAAAACAAACATAATCGTCTTTAATGCGTTTGAATTGAGCCATTTTATTATTTAAAGTCAAGGTGTTTTCAACTGCCACGCTGTTTGAATTGTAAACGGTTTTTCGTTGCACTTCATGAACTTGATGATTGCCCAAATAAAAGATTGCAGCAGACACAACGGTTTGATTTGCACCCACTGCGGGCAAGGTCAATTCAACGCGACAGGGTATATTGTGTTGTGTGCGTGTATCGCAAGTGGTTTCGCGTACATTAAACCCATTCGCCCATACGTTTTGTGTTGCCAATAATAAAATCGGCAAAATGGTTTGTTTTTTCATGATTTTTGCGCTTTCAGTTTGTAGGGTGCGTATTACGCACCGTTTTCTTTGATTTTCAATATCTTGGTGCGTGGTACACACCCTACATTTGGGGTGGTGGATTTTTCAGGCTGCCTGAAAATCATTCATCACATTGCCCCAATAATTCTGCCAAACGTTTTTGTTTATCAAATTTGGCTTTCAAACAATGTGTGTCTTTTCGTGCGGTCAAAATGGATTGGCGCATTTGTGTTTGATAACCCTTTTGGTGCAAATAATGTTCAATGACACGTTGATGATTATTCAATGAAAATGAACCAATTATTTTGGGAATGGTTGTGATGATGTGTAAATGTTGTTGTTGAACACTGGCTTGTGTAGGTTGTTTTGTGTGGCGCACGGTCAAAACCACAATCATATTGTCTGTTCGTGCCAAATAGTAACCGTCTGCACCTGTAATGCCGACTGCAATGCTGGCAAGTTCATGAATATTTTGCTCCTGATAAGGGCGATGTTTGGCTTGGGTCAGCCATTTGATTTGATGATGTTTGCCGTAATCGCGTAACTTTTGGCTGTCGCGCAAAACATTCTCAGATAGCCCTGATTGTACATTTGCCCAAGCCCAAAGCCATGAACGGTCGCTTTGTGCATACGAACCAATCACTTGGGCATCAAATTCTTGTTGATTAAATTGAATTTTGCCTGTATTTAAATTTACTTGCCATTCAGGTTCGTTTCCAATTTTTTCCAATAATGTCCATTGTTTATCTGCGGCAATGCCAACATGGTTTTCCAATAATTTGTTTGGAATGGGTAAAGCATGAACATGACACACTGCGGTTAATAATAAAGTTAAAATGATTTTTTTCATGATTGCTTCACTTTCAGTTTGTAGGGTGCGTATTACGCACCGTTTTCTTTGATTTTTCAATATTTTGGTGCGTGGTACACACCCTACATTTGGCATGGTGGATTTTTCAGGCAGCCTGAAACCTATTTCGCCACCACCAAACTCAATACTTTTGCATGGCGACTGAATTTTCGTGTCAATAAAGGCAGCGTCAAATCATCGCCCACCGCGCTAAAATCGCCACCGTCCACGCGCACCGTCAGCCATTTGGCTTGGCGTGGAAATTCGGCAAATTGGCGCATTTCAATTTCGCTCATCGTGATTTGTTTCAGGCTGCCCCAGCGTTTTACCACTTCGCGCAAAGGCATTTTCGGGTGTATGCCGTCTGCCGTTTTGCAGGCTGCCGAAAAGGTTTCCAAAAAATCAATTTTGCCTGTGTCTTCATCAATATGGGCAAGGATTTCGGTTTGGCGATTGAATTGAATGGCGGTAAATAGTGCGCCTTCCGCATCACGGGTTGCGCTGAAACGGGCTTGTGGGAATTGGCGTTTCACTTGCGACAGGGTTTGCCCGATTTTCACGCCGCCCATGCCATTGGCGTGGATTGGGCAGGATTTTGGGGCAGCCTGAACGCTGGTTGCGGCAAATAATACAGTCAGCAAAATAATTTGTTTTTTCATTATTTTTTTCACTTTCAGGCTGCCTGAAATCCACAAAAACCCTATTGCGCCACTTCTTCTGCTGGCAAATTCATCACCGCAATACTGTGAATTTTCGCGCCTTCCTGATAATCGGTGGTGATTTTGGGCAAATTATTATCGGTTAAATCAAATGCGCCGCTATCGTCTATGCGGAATGAGAGTTCGGGCGGTTGCTGGTCAAATTCGGCGGTTTGACGCGCTTCGGCTTCGCTCATCACAATTTGTTGTACCGCGCCGTAAATTTGTTCTGCTTTGGCAACTTCCATAAATGGGTGTACGCCCTGTTCGGTTTTGCAGGCTGCTGACGCGGTATCCAAATAGGTAATCGGGCTATTATCGGCGGCGGTGGCTTGGCTGCTGTCGGTGTAGGCGAAAATCTGAATATCGGGCGTGAGCTGAATAGACGTAAACGCAATGCCTTCATTGTCCTGCAATGATTTAATCAAGGCTTTAGGGAATTGTTGGCGCACTTGCTCAATGGTTGTACCAAGCGGTATGCCTGCAATGCTGTTGCGGTCTATTTCACATTTTATGGGGGCGGGGGCTTGGGCTGTTACGCTGGCAGCCGCAGGGGTGTCTTCGTCTTCGCTGCCACAGGCGGCAAGCAGGGTTAAAGCTAATAGGAGTGCGATTGGGCGCATATTTGTCTCTAATATAAACGATCTTTTTTTATTTTTAGGGAATGTGTGCATTTTGGCAAGAGCTTTGTGTAAAAAAATTTAAAAATACGCAAAGAATATTGTTTTATCAAAAAATATTCAATTTCTCCCAAAAAACTTCAGGCAGCCTGAAAATCAGTTTTCAGGCTGCCTAAATAATTTCAATTATTCAAATAATATAAATTATTCAATTAATTATGAACTAAAGTACCTTCGTCTTCGCCCAGCACCACGCGTTTGAGCGCACCTGTTTTGGAAATGCCAAACACCACAATCGGCAAATCGCGTTCACGGCACAAGGTAAACGCGGTCGCGTCCATCACTTTTAAATTTTTCTCAATGGCTTCATTAAAGGTAACGCTTTGATAACGCATGGCATTGGGGTCTTTTTTCGGGTCGGCGGTGTAAATGCCGTCCACATTGGTGGCTTTGAGCATCACATCACACGCCATTTCCGCACCACGCAACGCCGCCGCCGTGTCGGTCGTGAAAAACGGGTTGCCCGTACCCGCCGCAAAAATCACAATTTTGCCTTCTTCCAAATACTGAATGGCTTTCGGGCGCACATACATTTCGGCAATTTGCTGCATGGACAAAGCGGATTGCACCCGCGCCGTTGCGCCCATGCTTTCCAACGCTTCTTTGAGTGCCAAGGCGTTCATCACAGTCGCCAACATGCCCATATAATCGGCGGTGGCTCTGTCCATATCGCCAGCTTGCGCCGACACACCACGGAAAATATTGCCGCCGCCCACCACAATCGCCACTTCCACGCCTAAATCAGATACTTCCTTGATTTGTTGCACTGTTTCTTTAATGGTTTCGCGGTTAATGCCAAAAGGGTCATTGCCCATCAAAGATTCGCCAGATAATTTCAGCAAAATGCGTTTGTATTTCAGTGCCATTTCTTTTTTTCCTGTAAAACGATGAAAACGGCGCAATTATACGCGTTTTTGCCGCACATTTGAGTGATTTACACAACAGTTTATTGTATTCAATCAAAATAAACTTGCTTTTCAGGCAGCCTGCAAAAACGCGTCCACCGCCGCCGCATTTGCCAAAATCAACGCGCCCGCCGCCGCCATTTCCGCCCACGCCGCCGCCACCGTGTCCGCCGCCATGCCACGACACGCCGCCTGATTCACCACCACACACCAATCGCCGCCACGCAATAATTGTAAAACCGTTGATTTAACACAATAATCAGTCGCCAAACCGCCCACCAACACCGTCCGCGCCCTACGCGCCTGCAACCATTCCAACAAGCCCGTACTCAAACGCTCTTGCACATCGTGAAAACACGCGCCATAAGGGTGTAATTCGGGCGACACGCCTTTCCACACGCAGAAATCGTAATCCGTTTCGGCAGGCAAATTATCCAATAATTCAAATCCATACGTTCCCACCATAGCGTGCGCCACCCATTTTTCAGGCGCGTTCACCAAACCTGTGGGCTGCAAAATCTCGTGGCGATGGGCGCACAACCACGCGGCGTGTGGCGAATGCGCGTCTTTGGTCATCACACGCAAATCCGCCAAAGCGGCTTGTGCGTTGAGTTCCGCCACAATTTCATCGCCGCCAATAATGGGCAATTCATCGGGACAAAGTGGCGTAAAGGTTTTTTGAGCATCTACATCAATGGAAACAATCATTTATTTTCCTTTCACAAATATTCAGGCAGCCTGAAACCATATTCCCCTTATACCGCAAATCGCCCAATCTCGCTACAATCTCATTTCCCCCAAATCCAAATTCTCCCACCCATGCGCCGCCATTTATCCACACTCGCCATCTGCTTTATTCCGCTAACGTTTCTCGCCATCACCATTATTGCGCCGCTTCATGCCATGCTGCGTTATGACGACACCAGCCCACTGTGGCGCGAAATTTTAAGCGACCCGTATTATCAACACCGTTTAGGGTGGACGATTTTTCAGGCTGCCTTCACCAGCGTGTCCACCCTATTGCTCGCGCTACCCATCGGCTGGAGCTTGGCGCGATTGCAATTTTTCGGGCGCAATCTGATTCAAAAACTGATGATGTTGCCCTTTATCATGCCCACGCTGGTGGCGGGTGTGGGCGTGCTTGCCCTATTTGGCGAACACGGCGTACTCTGGCAAGGTTGGCAAGATACACCTTATTTATTGATTTACGGCAATATTTTTTTCAATTTACCCGTTGCCGTACTCGCCGCCCAACACGGCTATCAATCCGTCCCCGCCTACCAACTCGCCGCCGCCCAAACATTCGGCGCAAACGCATGGCAACGATTTTATCTCATTGAATTGCCTGCCCTAAAAAACTGGCTGATTGGCGCAGGCTGCCTGATTTTTCTGTACTGTTTTTCAGGCTTTGGGCTGGCACTTTTGCTGGGCGGGCAACGCTACGCTACCGTAGAAGTGGAAATTTACCAACTCATCGCCTACGAATTGGACATGAGCCGTGCTGCCGTTTTGGTGTGGCTGGTGCTGGGCGTAACGGCTTTGGCGGGCGGCGCGAGCGCGTGGTTGGGTCGCCGCCATTTGGTTGGCAAACCCATTTTCAGGCAGCCTGAAACGCCACACGGCGCGGCACAATACGCCATCTTATTCATTTCAATAATTTTATTAACACTATTTTGTGCCTTACCCTTGCTGGCGGTCGCATTTCAGGCTGCCCAATTTAGTCGCCATATTGGGACAATTTTCAGCGCAAACGAAACCTTATTCGCCTTAAAAAACACATTAACATTCACAGGTTTAACTCTAATCGCCGCCACCTTACTGGGTTTTACCCACGCGGCGATGGCGCGGCGCGTGGCGTGGTTGCGCGGCATGACTTTTTTACCGTTTATGATTTCGCCTGTGTGTTTGGCGTTTGGCGTGTTACTCGTCTATCCTGATTGGACAGACAGTTTAATCATGCTGATTGCGCTTTACACCCTAATCGCCTATCCCTTTGTAACCAAAGATATTTTAGCCACATGGGACACGCTGCCCAGCCACTACCCACAAGCCGCCCGAATGCTGGGCGCAAGCCCAATTCAGGCAGCCTGCAAAATCATGTTTCCCCTATTGCGCCCTGCGTGGCGGCGTGGTTTGAGTTTGGCAGCCGCCACCTGTATCGGCGAATTTGCCGCCAGCCTATTTTTATCGCGCCCCGAATGGACAACGCTCACCACCCTGATTTACCAAAAACTCGGCAAAATCGGTGCAGAAAATTATCAACATGCGATTGTTTTAACGGGATTATTAATGGGCTTGGCGGTAGGGGTGTTTTTATTATTGGGGAATGGGTATGGCGGGCAAAATAAGGGGACAGAATAAAATCAGGCAGCCTGAAAAGCGAGATTTCTCCACTTTTCAGGCTGCCTGATTATTTTTTAATTTTGAATTCAGTATACGACAAAAATCACAGTAGGGTGCGCCATGCGCACCAAATATGCCAGAATACTTAAATTATTCAGCCGCTTGGTGCGCACGGCGCACCCTACATTTTGGGTGTTTGTAAAATTGTCGTGTACTAAAAATTTTGAATAATTTAATTCTGCCCTTTGCGCTTATCCCACCACGCAAACAGATTCCCCAACACAGTCCCCGACACCGAATGCCAAATACACGCCACCGCCGTTGCCACTGCCGATTCCGCGTTGGTTGGGAAAAATTTCGCGCTCAAACCCGTTGCCAAACCTGCGTTTTGTACGCCGACTTCAATTGCCATCGTGCGTTTTTTCGCCGTGTTCATGCCACACAACGCACCTGCATAGTAACCCAAGAAATAACCGCCAATATTGTGCGCCGCAATCGCCGCCACCATCACCACAGCCGATTCCATAAAACGATGTCCATGCACCGCCGCCACGCCACCCACAATGCACGCAAACGCCAATACCGCCACCGCAGGCATCACGCTACGCACATCTTTAAACCACGCTTTTTTGTCCAGCAACATATTGGCACCCGAACCCAAAACCACAGGCAATAAAGTTACCAACAGCATAAATTTAAACATGCCCCAGCCGTCCATTTCCACCGTTTGTCCGACCAAAACGGTCATCCACAATGGGGTCATCACAGGGGCTAAAATGGTGGAAACCGTAGTCATGCCCACCGAAAACGCCACATCGCCCTTTGCCAAAAAACTCATAATATTAGACGACACACCCCCAGGACAAGAACCCACCAACACCAAACCCAAAATCAGCCCGTCCGACAAATTCAAACCTTTGCCAATCGCAATCGCCAAAAGCGGCATAATCGTGTATTGCGCCACCGCTCCGATAAAAATATCCAAAGGACGTTGTGCCAAAATGCGGTAATCGTCCTTACCCAAAGTCATGCCCATGCCGAGCATAATCAAGCCCAACACCAGCACTTGCACATCGCCTTTGACCCATGAAAAGGTTGCGGGTTCAATCATGGCAATCACCGCCGCCAAAATAATCACGCCTGCGGTAAAACGGGTTAATTGCTGGCTAATTTGAATGAAGAAAGACATTTTGTTACCCTTTCATGATGATTATCAAAAACGGGTTTTATCATAACGTATTTTTACTTATTTTAAAATAAGGTAACAAAAAATGAGTTAATGAGTTCAGGCAGCCTGAAAACACATTCATCATCATGTAAACAAGGTTTAAGCCCATGCTCACGCCCACACATTGCGATTTATTCAAGCAACCCTTTTTCCAATTTGCCCAATTAAAACAATACTGCCCTGAACGCATAGCACCCCTAAAATCCGCCTACAAAAACGCATGGCAAGATTGGCGCGATGAGATTGTTCAGGCAGCCTGCGAATTGGGCGAACCCTTCGCACCGCCACACATTGAACGCTGGTGCAATGGCTGGCAAGTTCGCGCCCATTTTTTCGCCTATTTCAAATACGCCCAATATGACAATTCGGCAGCGATTTTATCGGTTCTGCTCAACCGCCGCCGTTTGACAGTATCATTGGACTGGCACGCGTATCGCGCCAATCGTTCGGCATACAGTTTGGCGCAATACAATCAATGGCTTGATATTTTAGACATACCCACTTGGGGCGATTTTGACATTTGGCATGGCAATGACGATGAATATGCCGATTATCCGCAACTCGCCACGCTGCCTGAAAACGGCTTGAATTTGCGCGACCCAAACGATTTTTTCTGTATCGGCAAACATTTGGCACGCGATGATTTGGCAAACCACAATAGCCTTGAATTTATTGTGGCAACAATCAGGCAATTATTGCCTTTGTATGAGCAAATTCACATTCAGGCTGCCTGAATGTGTCGCAATCAGCCTAAGTTGGCTTTCCGAACCTACCTACGCTTGCTGCGTTTGCTATTATCTTAAAAATATAAAGAAAATCATGGAAAAATATGAATATATTTTTATAAATGATAAAAATATTGATACAAAGTTAGAAAATCCATATGAATTATGGAAAAAAAGAATTTGTATTGCCATAACTACTATTTTAATTACTATGGTTTTTTTTGGTATGATTATTGTGAATTGGTTACCTGACTATTTAGCCGAACAATATGCCAAAGAAAAACTTAATATTAAAACAGGTTGTTTATATCAAATTAATACTGGCATAAGAAATAATGTCGCATTTAAAATAGAAGACGCCACATTATATACATATTATATTCAAATACCTAATACCAAAAATAAAGAACTCCCCCATTTGGAACCAAATAAATGCTTTACTGTTCAATACATAGAAGTAGATTTAATCATCTACAAAAAAAACTATGTTTATAATTTTTAAGCCATGTAGTCATGTAGGTTGGGTTGCCAAACCCAACTCTTTAACGATAACAAAAATATGGGGTTTGACAACCCAACCTACCCAAATAATCATTCAGGCAGCCTGAATTGCCCACCGCTAGGTGTTTTCAGGCTGAAACCTTTGCAAAACTCGGTTCGTAGGGGCAGATTTCATATCTGCCCCGTTTAGGCTTGTAGAAATTTTCATTTTTATCAATAAATTGAAAAAGGGGCGAATATGAAATTCGCCCCTACGTCAGTTTTAAAGTGGATTTTGCAAAGGTTTCAGGCTGCCTGAATTTTTATTTCAACATTTCAACGCAAAATCAAGCCACTTTCCCCTCCAAAAAATCCTGCGCGAAACGTTGCAGCACGCCACCTGCCTCGTAAATCAGCACCTCTTCCGCCGTATCCAAACGACAGGTAACAGGCACTTCCACCGTCTCCCCATTTGTGCGATGAATGCACAAGGTCAAATCGCAACGCGCTTCACGTTTGCCAATCACATCAAAGGTTTCCGTGCCGTCCAGTTGCAAAGTGTGGCGGTTTACACCCGCTTTGAATTGCAATGGCAACACGCCCATGCCAATCAAATTGGTGCGATGAATGCGCTCAAATCCTTCCGCCACAATCGCTTCCACACCTGCCAAACGCACGCCTTTTGCCGCCCAGTCGCGGCTGGAACCTTGCCCATAATCCGCGCCCGCAATGATGATAAGTGGTTGTTTGCGATTCATATAGGTTTCAATCGCTTCCCACATACGCATTACTTTGCCCTCTGGTTCCACACGCGCCAAAGAGCCTTGTTGGGTTGTGCCGTCTGGGTTTTTGACCATTTCGTTGAACAGTTTGGGATTGGCAAAGGTGGCGCGTTGGGCGGTCAAATGGTCGCCACGATGGGTCGCGTAGGAATTGAAGTCTTCTTCGGGCAAACCCATTTTTGCCAAATATTCGCCTGCCGCGCTGTTGGGCAAAATCGCGTTAGAAGGCGATAAATGGTCGGTGGTGATGTTGTCGGGCAAAATCGCCAAGGGGCGCATGCCGCGTAAAGTGCGTTCGCCAGCCAATGCGCCTTCCCAATAGGGCGGACGGCGAATGTAGGTGGATTTTTCGCGCCATGCGTACAGGGGCGATGGCGATTTTTCGGTGTCGTTGGCGGCAAACATGGGTTCGTAAATTTGTCTAAACTGTTCGGGTTTCACAAATTTTGCCACGATTTCGTCAATTTCTTCATCGCTGGGGAAAATGTCTTTTAAGCGGATTTCGCGTCCGTCTTCTGCCACGCCCAACACGTCTTTTTCAATGTCAAAACGAATGCTGCCTGCAATCGCGTATGCCACCACCAAGGGCGGACTTGCCAAAAACGCTTGTTTGGCGTAGGGGTGAATGCGTCCGTCAAAATTGCGGTTGCCCGACAACACGGCGGTGGCGTACAAATCGCGGTCAATGATTTCTTGTTGAATTTCAGGGCGCAATGCGCCGCTCATGCCGTTGCAAGTGGTGCAGGCAAAGGCAACGATGCCAAAGCCCAATTTTTCCATTTCAGGCAGCAATCCTGCTTCTTTTAAATACAATTCTGCCACTTTTGAACCAGGGGCAAATGAGGTTTTGACCCAATCTTTTTTCTTTAAACCCAAACGGTTGGCGTTTCGTGCCAACAATGCTGCCGCCACCACATTGCGCGGATTGGAGGTGTTCGTGCAAGAGGTAATCGCGGCAATGATGACTGCGCCATCGGGCATTTTGCCGTCTGTTGGGGTTTCGTAGGGCTGCGCCAAGCCTTTGGCTGCCAAGTCGGCGGTGGCAAAGCGGGCATGTGGGTTGCTCGGACCTGCCATATTGCGCGTTACGCTGGACAAATCAAATTGCAGCACGCGCGGATAAACGGCATTTTTCAGGCTGCCTGACCACAATCCTGCGGTTTTGGCGTAGTTTTCCACCAATTTAACTTGTTCGTCATCGCGCCCAGTTAATCGCAAATAATCAATGGTTTGTTCATCAATGGAAAACATGGCGGCGGTTGCGCCAAATTCGGGGGTCATATTGGAAATGGTGGCGCGGTCGCCAATGGACAAACTGCTTGCGCCTTCGCCAAAAAATTCCACAAACGCGCCCACCACGCGTTCTTTACGCAAAAATTCGGTTAAAGCCAACACAATATCGGTGGCGGTAATGGTGGGTTGGCGTTTGCCTGTCAATTCCACGCCCACAATATCAGGCGTACGCAACATGGACGGCAAGCCCAACATCACGCATTCCGCTTCCAAACCGCCCACGCCCACGGAAATCACGCCCAGCGCGTCCACATGGGGGGTGTGCGAATCCGTACCCACGCAAGTGTCGGGGAACGCCACGCCATTTTTCACTTGAATCACGGGCGACATTTTTTCCAAATTGATTTGGTGCATGATGCCGTTGCCAGCAGGAATCACGTCCACATTTTCAAAGGCGGTTTTTGTCCAGTTGATGAAATGGAAACGGTCTTCGTTGCGGCGGTCTTCAATTTCGCGGTTTTTGGCGAAGGCGTTGGGGTCATCGCCACCGCATTCCACCGCAAGAGAATGGTCCACGATAAGCTGGGTTTGCACAACGGGATTGACTTTGCTGGGGTCGCCGCCTTTTTCGGCAATGGCATCGCGCAAACCTGCCAAATCCACCAAAGCGGTTTGCCCCAAAATATCGTGGCAAACCACACGCGCGGGATACCATGGAAAATCCAATTCTTGCTTATTTTCAATCAATTGGCGCAACCAAGATTGCAAAGTGGGCAAATCCACATTGTCGGCACGATTGACCAAATTTTCCGCCAAAATGCGACTGGTGTAGGGCAATTTGTCGTATGCGCCTGCCTGAATGTCATCAATGGCTTGTTTGGCATCAAAATAATACAACTGGCTGTTGGGTAAGGGTTTTTTGTAGATTTGATTTGGATTCATGGTTTATTTCCTTTGTGTTTTTCTTGTGGTAAATTAAAACTACTGGGTACTGCAAAACTGGGGGGCGTAGGTTGGGTTGTAAACCCAACATTTTTGCCGTGATTTTATGATGTTGGGTTTGCAACCCAACCTACATTTTTTTGGGTTTTCAGGCTGCCTGAAAGATTTTATTCTTGATAATAAACACAATCCAATAACGCCATTCTGCCACACCAAGCACATTTTTCTTCTTCATTTTGTGGCTCTTCGCTGTTGAACCAAGCGGTATCATAGAAACGCTGTAAAACTTCAAACCAATAGCGTTCTGCCGTCATATTGGATTTTTTAATACCCAAATCATCACAAATTTTATGGCGATTTTTATTATTAAAACAAATAAATAAATCAGGGCGTTTCATACTTAACAAACGCGTAGCCGTTCCCAATGAATTGGGTTTATCGCTAAATTGCGGTGTAGATTGATAGATTTCAATATAATCAAAAAATGCTTGTTCCGAAACAGCACCAAAGAGAGGAATTTGGTTAATCGCTTGTGCCAACATGGAACTGTTTTCATTAATCGCATTCTTAAATTGACCATTACCAATCATACTACCAAACCAGCCCGATTTGCCTCGTCCAGTTCCCGCAATAAATTGACGGTTTGGCAAATCCATTTTAGAAAAATCATCGTTATTCAAAAATAATTCATGTGTAAACGCCAATATCTCCAATCGTTCCGTAAATCCATGATGAATATCTTTTTGAATAATATTAAAATATTCATGCCAAGAATAATTCAAAATATCAACATTTAAAATGCTTTTTTCCATATTTTTATTATTATATTGATTGCTTAAAGCATTCTGTTCTTTTTGGCGGAAACGATATAGCTGTTGGTATTTTTTAATTTCTTCCAATGTTAAGTAGCTAGCATCATTGAAACAATCTTTTAAAAAATCAATAATTTGTGAAAAAAATTTCGTTTCACTGTCATCACTACTTATCAAAATAGTACTTTCAATGTTTTTTCCATTGAATGCCGCATTTGTAAAATTGGCACTTCCCATCAAAATTGCCCAATCGGTTTCATCATTCCAAAATACATATATTTTGGGATGAAATACACCATTGGTTTGTTTCATAAATTTGATATTGTGATGATTTTCAAAATCCCATAAAACTCGTGGGTCTGTTTGATAAAAATGTAGACCAATAACTGAAAATTGAATTTTATGTTGATGTTTTTCCAGTAATTCTTGAAATGCAATATGTTGCGAACTCGCCCACGCTGTTGCAAATGCAATATTTGTATAAATTTCGCTCAACTCAATAAATTTATTGGTTAATTGATTGGCTTTTATGATGAATTTCATATTTTAGTTCCTTTCTATTTTTCAGGCAGCCTGAAAACCTCATCTGCGCTCTGGCACGGGCAAATTGCCAACTTGAATTGCCAAATCACGATGATTCAATTTATCCGCAATTTGACGCGCTGTGTCGCGGTCGGCATGGTTGCCAACGTCCAATAAAAATTTTTGCAATTCAATATCATAGCGTAAAACAAATGCTTTCACGCCTGCTTGTCGCAAAGTTTCAGACAATTCATCTTGTTCACGCAAAAACTGTTGGCGCGACTTTTTCGCTTGGCGAATCACCACATGACGGCGCATTTTTGGGCTTAATGATTTCAGCCACGCTTGGCGATTTTGATTATCGGCAAACAAAACAATGATTTGGAACTTGGGTTTGCGCTGAATGTACATGTCGCCATAATTGGGGTCGTTTTCGCGCTCCAAACGCTCGGATAGGGCAACAATATTGTCTATCCCCTTATTTTGTTTGGATTTTTGATTTTTGGCAAAACTGGGTTGCGTTGCCAACATCATCACGCCAAGCCATACAATCTTTTTGATGATTTTGGACATTTTCATCTGTTTACAAAATGATTTTGTGGTAACTTTCTCGTTCAATATCTTGCATTTGCACGGTAATTTGTGTGCCTGTGGGCGTGTATTCAGGCAGCTTGGCGGCAATGGTTTGGGCAAGATTTTGGCTTAATTCGGCTTTGATTTCTGCCTTGCGCCCCGCCATCAAATGCAAAGTCAAATGCACAAAACCGCTTGCTTTTGTGCCGCCCACACGGTAATCGGCATGGGATTGGGCGCGGATTTTGATGTCTTGTGGGTCAAATTGTCCGCTCTGAACAAGGGTTTCGTGCAAGGCGTTGAGCGTTTCGTCAAGGGGCAAAGCGATGTTGTTGGCGTATTCTACAAGCAAATGAGGCATGGTTTTTTCTCTTTAAAATCAAGTTAAAATAACGCGAATTCGGGATAAAGGTAATTGATAAATTTAAGTAACTTTGCTCCCTCTCCCTGTGGGAGAGGGCTTGAGAGAGGGAACAGATTGCAGGCTGCCTGAAACATCATTTCACGTTCCATTCATAATTGAGCCAATCGCGGTTTTCGTGTGCGCCCAAGCGTTGATAAAAGCGCAAACCGCCTTCATTCCACGGCGCGACCGTCCATTTGATTTGCGAACAGCCATGTTGTTGCGCGACTTCGTGCAAGGCGTACATCAATTTTTCACCCACGCCTTGTCCGCGATAAGCTTCTGATACATAAAGTTCTTTCATGTAAATATTGGGGCGATTTTGCGCGGTGTAGGGCAAAAAATAATACACCAGCATACCTGCAATCGTGCCGTTGTCGTCTGCCACCAAGCTGTGAAAATCGGGCGGATTTTTGCGAAAACCGCTTTGCAACACGATTTCTGGCGTAATGGCAAAGCTGTCAATATAATGTTCAAAAATCGCCAATTCTTTCATTAATTCAAATAGTTGGGTAACGTCTTGTTCTTTTGCAAAGCGAATGTGCATTTTTGTGTTTCCTCAAAATGTGTTCAGGCTGCCTGAAAAATGGTTTTTCATTATAACGCATTCAAAACAAAGCGAATTAAACCATAAGCCAACCACCACATCATCAGCGCAATCGCCATTTCCAAAATCTGCCAAGCGCGTGGTTTGGCAAAAATCGGTTTGAGCAAACGCGCCCCATACGCCAATCCAAAAAACCAAATAAATGAAACGCTTACCGCACCCAACAGAAAATACGGTTTTTCCTGTGCCGCCAAACTGCCCGACACGCTGCCAATCAACACCACCGTATCCAAATAAACGTGCGGATTGAGCAAGGTAATGGCGAGCGTGGCAAGCGCGGTTTGTTTCAGGCTGCCTGAAACTTCTGCATTTTCAGATATTTGCAAAGCATCATGTTGTTGCACCAATGCGCTGCGGCACGACCGAAAACCGTACCACAACAAAAACATCGCCCCCAAAATCGCCAGCACAACCGAAGCCGTTTGGCTACGCGCAATCGCGCCACCCAGCCCCAACACGCCCACGCTAATCAAAGCAAAATCGCAAAGAAAACAAATTGTTGCCACCGCCAAAACGTGTTGTTTCAACAATCCTTGTCGCAACACAAAAGCGTTTTGCGCCCCAATCGCCATAATCAATCCGCCTGAAATCATCGCGCCTTTTAAAATCATTTGCCACATCATTTTGTCTTTTTTCCGTTTGATTTAATGATTTTGTAATCATACTACAAAATGGGTTTGGGGCGACTCGGGTTTTTGAATCAAGATGATGAGAAAATGTAGGGTGCGCCGTGCGCACCGTTTCTAAAAAAATTCAAATATTTGTGTGATATTTGGTTGGTGCGCACAGCTCACCCTACTATTCTATTCCCAATCTTCAATATGGGGTAAATCCATGTTTTCGCCCCAATTTTCATCGTAAAAACCATTTTTCACATAACGATGAAATGTGGAATATTGCCAATCTTTTGTTTTTTCAACCAAATTGTGCTTAACTGGATTAAAATGCATGTAATTCAAATGGTTGTATAAATCTTGTTCATTACGAATCAAATGTTCGTAAAATCTTCTTTGAAAAATGCCTTTTTCGTTTCGCAATACTTTGGATAAACTTAAATCATCATCACGCAAATGATATTGTGGGCATAATTTTGTGGTTTTGCGTTTGATAATACTCCATATTTTACTAAAATCATGATTTTCTTGTTCAAAATTTAAAATACAATGCAAATGGTCTGGCAACTGAACCCACGCAATAATTTTAAAAGGATATTGTTTTCTCACTTCTTGAATGGATGTTTTGAATGCGCTTAAAAAATCGGGTTTACAGAAAATATTTCGGCGTTCAAATGCAACCAATGTGAAAAAATACATCGTGCCTGAATAATAACGTAAATAATTCGACATATTTGTAGGGTGTGCCGTGCGCACCAATCTGTTGAAATAATTGAGATTATCTCATAATTTGGTGCGCACAGCGCACCCTACAATTTTTTAACGCTCGCCCATCGGCACAAATGGCGTGTCATCGGGTCCTGTGTAATTCGCGCTGGGGCGAATGATTTTGCCGTCTGCGCGTTGTTCCAAAACGTGTGCGCTCCAACCTGTTGTGCGTGAAATCACAAACAATGGCGTAAACATCGCGGTTGGTACGCCCAATTTTTGATACGACACCGCGCTGAACCAATCCAAATTGGGGAACATTTTTTTCTCGTCCCACATCAACGTTTCCAAGCGTTCGGCAATGTCAAACAAGCGCATATCGCCTGTTTCTTTGCTCAAATCGCGTGCCACTTCTTTAATCACCACATTGCGTGGGTCAGAAATGGTGTAAACGGGGTGTCCAAATCCGATGATGATTTCTTTACGCGCAATGCGTTCACGAATGTCGGCTTCGGCTTCGTCTGCGCTGCGATAGCGTTTTTGAATGTCGTAAGCCACTTCGTTTGCGCCACCGTGTTTGGGACCTTTGAGTGCGCCAATTGCACCTGTGATGGCAGAGTAAATGTCTGAACCTGTGCCTGCAATCACGCGGCTGGTGAACGTGGAGGCGTTAAACTCATGTTCTGCATACAAAATCAGGCTAACGTGCATGGCTTTGATGTGGCTTGCGCTGGGGCGTTTGCCGTGCAACATGTGCAAGAAATGTCCGCCAATGCTGTCTTCTTCGCTTTCCACGCTGATGCGTTTGCCGTTGTGCGAATATTGATACCAATACAACAACATACTGCCCAAACAGGCAATCAATTTATCGGCAATATCACGCGCTTCGCTGGCGGGTTGGCTTTCGCGTTCGGGGTGCACACAGCCGAGCATGGACACGCCTGTACGCAACACGTCCATGGGGTGCGTGTGGGCGGGCAGGCTTTCCAATACCTGAATCACGCGAATGGGCAAACCGCGCAATGATTTCAATTTTTGCTTGTAAGCCGCCAATTCAAATTGATTGGGCAAATGTCCGTGAATGAGCAAATGGGCGACTTCTTCAAATTCGCAATGTTTTGCCAAATCCAAAATGTCGTAGCCGCGATAGCTCAAATCGTTGCCCGAGCGACCTACGGTGCAAAGCGCGGTGTTGCCCGCCGCCACGCCCGACAGGGCTACGGATTTTTTGGGTTTGAAAGCAGGGGTTTGGGTTTCGGTACTCATGGTTGTGTTCCTTTAAACAAAAGTGAAAAAGAAAGTGGAAAGATGAGTTTTTACTGCGGTTTTACTGCTTTTTGATTTTCAGGCTGCCTGAAAGTCCGAGCGGACGGCAATGTGTGTTGTTGCAGGCTGCCTGAAAATAGGTAGGTTGGGTTATAAACCCAACATTTTAGGTATTCAAACTGACGAAATTGTTGGGTTTACAACCCAACCTACACGCTGACTGAAAACAAAATTTAGGGTACAGACAACACAGCACAATTACACAAATCTGAACTCTCAAAAGCCGTCATTTCACCCGCTTTCAAATTGGGTACAGGAAATAAGCGAACTGTTAAAGGTTTATTCAAGCGAAATGCCATTGTGCCTGTATCACGCATAATTGCTGCAATTTTATCTAATGGTGTATCCCCTTCAATCGGCACAGTATCCAAACCAATGCCACACACACTGCTGTATGTCAGTAAAGAACGAATGTCAAATTGTCCTTCACAAGTTGCTGCAGCCAAACCTTTATCTTCGGTAACTGCCAACATCAATCCTGAAAAACCAAGCATTTGAGTATTTTCTAATGATTTAAATACCCGTGTTAGCAAAGATGAAACTTCCACAGTTCCACTAGCCCCAAAATGGGGTACACCCAATAATTGATACAATTCGGTCATAGAAGTACAATTTTTAGATGGTGCTGCCGAAGTATCCATACCAATGTATTTCCAATCATCATCAAGTGTGATGGATTGAATTATTTCTTGAATTTGTTGAACATGAAATTGCAAAGCATCGCGCATTGCCACAAAAGCAGCCTGCATTTTGCTAGCATAGTTTTTAGGCAGCCTACACTTATGTAACGCAGCAGCCAATAAATCTGGAGTTTCCAAACCCAATACCAAACAATTGCCACATTCGCCATTATGATAACTAGCTGGGAAATAAGGAATAAATGATTGGCAATTAAAATTCACTGTAAAATTAAAATTACCTTCTCCGCGTGGTGTTATTTGCGCAATTTTTTCCACTATCTTCACAGATAATTCAATTAACTCATTGTCTAAAAAACCATTTTCATCACTTGGAATATTAACACAAGCATTACATAAATCGCCATATTCTGCAATTAAGTCAGGCAATAAAGCAATTTCATGAGCAGTTTTGGCTTCACCAATCGCAAAACGGATGCGTAAACCATTTTGATTAAGTTGGTTAAGAATATTGCGAATTTTTTCCAACCCCAAAGCCGCACTCTTGGTACTTTGACAATCCAAATATTCTCCAAAAGGATTACTGACAATTCTAATGGATTGTACGATATAGCCTTGTTTTATCAAAACTTCTGCCACATGGTCGCACTGCGATTTAGCATTTGCCAACACCTGTTGCCATTGCGTTTCATCATTGGGTAAAACAGTAAATGCGGTAATGGCACGAATACGACATAATTCTTTGTTTTGTAAATAAATATCAACCATGATTTCATCTCAAAAATATTTTTCAGGCTGCCTGAAAACAAAATTTCAGTGAAAAAAGTTTACAAAAAGCCAACAGCGCATTTTCAAAAAATGTCTGTTTTCCCTCTCCCTAGCCCTCTCCCAATGGGAGAGGGGATTTGGGGGCAATGAATTATTTGTTTTGGCTAAACAATTCGTCCAGCTTATTTTCAAAATCGTGGTAATTTAAAAATTCGTAGAGTTCCGCACGGGTTTGCATGGTGTCCACCACATTGGCTTGCGTGCCATCACGCATAATCGCTTGATACACACCCAAAGCCGCTTTGCTTGCCGCTCGGAAAGAAGACAGGGGATACAGCACCAATTTCACGCCATTTTCAGCCAGCTCCGCTTGGGTGTAGAGTGGTGTTGCGCCAAATTCGGTGATGTTCGCCAAAACAGGCACTTGCACCGCTTTGGCAAATTGTTGATACATGGACAATTCGGTCATCGCTTCGGGGAAAATCATGTCCGCACCTGCTTCCACACAGGCTTGGGCGCGTTCAATCGCCGCATTCAAACCTTCCACCGCCAGCGCATCGGTTCGCGCCATAATCACGAAATTGTCGTCCACACGGGCATCTACGGCAGCCTTAATGCGGTCTACCATTTCCGCTTGTGAAACAATGGCTTTGTTGGGACGATGACCACAGCGTTTTTGCGCCACTTGGTCTTCAATATGCACCGCCGCCACACCAGCGCGTTCAAAATTGCGAATGGTACGCGCAATATTGAATGCACCGCCCCAACCCACATCAATGTCCACCAAAAGTGGCGTGTCCACATTGTCGGTAATGCGTTTTGCGTCAATCAACACATCTTCCATCGTGGTGATGCCCAAATCGGGAATGCCGCACGAACAAGCCGCCACGCCGCCGCCCGACAAATAAATTGCTTTGAAACCGCTCGCGGTTGCCAAACGCGCAAAATACGCATTCACACAGCCCACCACGGCTAATGGATTGGATTCTTGAACGGCTTGACGGAAACGCAAGCCAGCAGATTGAATAGTCATGTGAATTGCTCCTGAAATGTATTTTTCTTATGGTGTTATGCTCTGTGATGAGCATGTAGTGCAATGTAATTAAAATTAATCCGATTGTGAAATTGAATTTCACAATGAAGAAATTTATTTTCATAAAAAAATTCAATAAAAGCAAAAGCATAATATTAAATTGCCCAATCTTAATTATTTTTAACAAAAAATCATTAAAATTGGGCAATAAAAAGCAATAAGATAATTTGCAAAAAAATAATATGGCGGCGTTTTTTCAGGCAGCCTTTCATTGCCCTACAAATTTTTGCTTGCCACCCACCTGTTCCCTCTCCTTTGGGCATGGGTATCTACACATCTTTTTACAATAAAATTAAAAGGTTATTTGAAATATCAATTCAATAGCCCTTAATTTTAGTTTCAAAATCACGCGTAACACGGCGAGATTTTGTCAGCTTGTTTTGAAATTTTTGTTGAAAAACAATCAACATAATCTCAAAAAAAGATGTGTAGATACCCATGCCTTTGGGAGAGGGT